>JBJOQI010000144.1:0-11797 GCA_046050045.1 Pseudomonadota bacterium
TGAACATCAGCCCCAGCGTGCCCGACAAGGCCATAACGACGACATGGCGCATCAGGCTGCCGGTCAGGAACACGGCATTCCGTCCACCGTCCGGGGCGGCACCTGTCTCGGTCATGTCGGGGTCTCGCGCGTTGTGTCACGCCTTGCTACACGAACCGGGTTCCGGCGACGAGGCCCGCGGCCGCACAGGTCCGACTGGGGTGGCGCACAAGTCAGTAGAAACTCTGCGGGTCGATATCGACGGCAAGGCGCAGCCCGTTCGGCACCTTCACCTGCCCGATCCATTCGGCAATTGCCTGTTGCAGTGCCACGCCCTTCGGGGCCTTCACCAGGAGCCGCACGCGATGCCGCCCCCTGACCCGCGCGATGGGTGCTGCGGCCGGGCCATAGACCTCGGCCCCGGCGCGGCGCAAGGGCTCGGCCCGGCGGGCGAGTTCCGTGCCGAAGTCGAAGACCTGCGCCACGTTCTCGGACGACAGGATGATCCCGGCCATGCGTCCGTAGGGCGGCACGCCCGCCGCCCGGCGCTCGGCCGCCTCGGCCCGCCAGAAGGCTTCTTCCTCGCCGGACAGGATCGCCCGGATCACCGGATGGTCGGGCTGATAGGTCTGCAAGAGCGCCTCGCCCGGCCGTTCCCCGCGCCCCGCGCGGCCCGACACCTGACGCATCAGCTGGAACGTCCGCTCCGCTGCCCGCAGGTCGGACCCCTGCAGCCCAAGGTCGGCGTCGATCACACCGACCAGCGTCAGCAGGGGAAAGTTGTGCCCCTTGGCCACCAGCTGCGTGCCAATGATGATGTCGGCCCCGCCGCCCGCGATCTCGGCGATCTTGTCCTTGAGCGCCCGCGCCGACCCGAAGAGGTCAGACGACAGCACCGCCACACGCGCCTGCGGGAAACGCTCGGCCACTTCCTCGGCCAGCCGCTCGACCCCCGGACCGACCGGGGCAAGCCGCCCCTCGACCTTGCAGGACGGGCAGGCCGATGGCATCGGCTTCGTCTCGCCGCACTGGTGGCAGACAAGCCGCTTGAGGAAGCGGTGTTCCACCATCCGCGCATCGCAGTGGTCGCAGCCGATCTGGTGGCCGCAGGCGCGGCAGATCGTGACCGGCGCATAGCCGCGCCGGTTCAGGAACAATAGGCTCTGCTCGCCCCGCGCAATCCGGTCCGTCACGCCTTGCGCGATTACCGCGCCGATCCAGCGGTTGCCGGGCAACTGTGCGTCACGCATGTCGACCGCCCGCATCTGCGGCAGTTCCGCCACGCCGAAGCGCGATGTCAGGTCGATCCGCGCGTATTTCCCCGCCTCGGCGTTCACCCAGGTCTCGAGGCAGGGCGTGGCCGAGGCCAGCACCACCTGCGCCTGCCCGATCGAGGCGCGCAGCACCGCCATGTCACGGGCATTGTAGAGAACCCCGTCCTCCTGCTTGTAGGAGGTGTCGTGTTCCTCATCGACGACGATCAGGCCAAGGTCGCGGAACGGCAGGAACAGCGCCGACCGCGCCCCCACCACGAACTGCACGCCCCCCTGCCCGGCCATCTTCCACAGCCGCCGCCGTTCGGTCTGGGTCACGCCCGAATGCCACTCGCCCGGACGCGCGCCGAAACGCTCCTCGACGCGCGAAAGGAATTCCGCGGTCAGCGCGATCTCGGGCAGAAGAACCAGCGCCTGCCGACCGGCGCGCAGGGTCTCGGCCACGGCCTCGAGGTAGACCTCGGTCTTGCCCGACCCGGTCACGCCTTTCAGCAGGGTCGTGCCGTAAGACCCGGACCTGACGCCCTCGCGCAGGGCATCGGCGGCACGCGCCTGATCCTCGGCCAGCGGCTTGCCGTCCCGGTCGGGGTCGAGCCGGGGGTAAGGCGCATCGCGCGGCGCGGCCTCTTCCCGCAAGGCACCCTGCTGGGCCAGACCCTTGACCACGCTCGTCGTCACGCCGGCCAGCCCCGCAAGCTCGCCCAGGGTAAAGGCTGCGCCGCCGAAATCCTCGACCACTGCCAGAACCCGGGCGCGGGCATCCGTCATCCGGTCGGGCAGGCGGTCGCCCGCCCGGACCACCCGCAGCATCGCCGGGCTTTCGCCCAGACCCGGCGCGCGGGTGGCCAGACGCAGCATCGCGGGCATCGGCGTCAGCGTGTAGTCGGCAGCGCGGCGCAGGAAGTCCATCATCCCGGCCTGCATCGGCGCGGCCTCCAGAACCCGCGCCACGGACCTGAGCTTGGCCGGATCATAGCCCCCCGTCCCCGACCCCCAGACCACGCCCAGTACCCGCCGCGGCCCGAGCGGCACCTCGACATAGGCGCCAAGGTCGCAGCCGCCCTCGGGCGCACGGTAATCCAGCAACCGGTCCAGAGGCTCGGTCGTCAGCACCGCGACGGGCGTGCCTTCGGGAAAATCGGCGTCTTGCGTCATCGGCAGGTGTGTCTCGGGTCAAGGATCAGGGGTTTAAGGCCCGAACGGGTTGGAGTAAACAATCCCCGACCCCATTCCCAGAACGGCAGGACATCCCCCATGAAATTCTTCGTCGATACCGCAGACGTCGCGGCCATCAAGGAACTCAACGATCTCGGCATGGTCGATGGCGTGACCACCAACCCCTCGCTGATCCTGAAGTCGGGGCGCGACATCATCGAGGTGACGAAGGAAATCTGCGACATGGTCTCGGGCCCCGTCTCGGCCGAGGTCGTGGCGACCGAAGCCAAGGCGATGATCGCGGAAGGCCTGAAGCTTGCCAAGATCGCGCCGAACATCGCGATCAAGGTGCCGCTGACCTGGGACGGCCTGACCGCCTGCAAGGCCTTTGCCTCGGAAGGCCACATGGTCAACGTGACGCTCTGCTTCTCGCCCGCTCAGGCGCTTCTGGCCGCCAAGGCCGGGGCCGCGTTCATCTCGCCCTTCATCGGGCGGCTTGACGACATCCACCTCGACGGGACCGAGCTGATCGAGGACATCCGGATCATCTACGACAACTATGACTTCAAGACCGAAATCCTTGCTGCCTCGATCCGTTCGGTGAACCACGTGATCGACTGCGCCAAGATCGGTGCCGATGTCATCACCGCCCCGCCCGCCGTCATCAAGTCGCTGGCCAACCACGTCCTGACCGACAAGGGGCTCGAGCAGTTCCTGAAGGACTGGGCCAAGACCGGCCAGAAGATCCTCTGACCCGTCCGGGCCGGGCACTGCCCGGCCCACCCTGCCCCGCGCGGCCGCCTGACCGATGCACCCACGGCACACCTGACGAAAGACTGACGTTGCCCCTGTCCGGTTTTCGGCGGGCGCGTGTTAGGGTGCCACAAAATGACCAGAATGGCGGGACATAACCGCCAGAAAACAGGCATACCGGCATCGAGGCTGACATGGGCGACACCGCTTCCATCGCGAATGATCTGCGCGCAAGGATCATCGCATCCCCCGAGGTGATCCTCGAAGACCGTGATCTGATGAAGGCCCTGATCGCGGCCAACGAACGCGCCATGGGCTCGAACATCGTCGACCTGCGCGGCATCGCGATGGAACGTCTCGAGGCGCGTCTCGACCGGCTGGAAGACACCCACCGCTCGGTCATCGCCGCCGCCTACGAGAACCTTGCCGGCACCAACCAGGTCCACCGCGCGATCCTGTCGCTGCTGGAACCGGTCACCTTCGAAAGCTTCCTGCGTCGCCTGAACACCGAAGTGACCGAGATCCTGCGGGTCGACTGCATCCGCTTCGTGCTGGAAACCACGCAGACCACCGACGATCCGGTCCTGCACCGCCTGTCCGACGTGCTGACCGCGGCCGAGCCGGGCTTTGTCGAGGCCTACATGCAGGGTGGCCGCGCCCAGCCCTCGCGCCCGGTCGTGCTGCGCCAGACCATCCCTCAAAGCCAGGCAATCTATGGCGAGGGCGGCGACTGGATCCGGTCCGAGGCGCTGATGCGCATCGACCTTGGCACGGGCCGGCTGCCGGGCATGATCGTCATGGGGGCCGAAGACCCGCACCAGTTCCGCCCGAACCAGGGCACCGACCTGCTGCAGTTCTTTGCCGGCGTCTTCGAACGCACGATGCGCCGCTGGCTGTCCTGACCGGGGGCACGGGCATGTGCCCTGCCCCGGCTCCGGACGTCCCGACCGGCATGTCGGAAGGCCTGCGTGACGCTCTGTCCCGCTGGCTTGACCACAGCCGCGCCATCGAAGGCGCGTCGGCCAACACGATCAAGGCCTATGCCGCCGATGTCGGGGGTTTCCTTGCCTTCCTGTCCGCCCATCGCGGCGAGGCCACGGGCACCGCGCTGGTCGCCAGCCTGACCTCGGCCGACCTGCGGGCCTTCATGGCTGCCGAACGTGGCCGCGGGCTTGGGCCAAGGTCGCTGAACCGCGCCCTGTCGGCGGTGCGCGGCTTTGTCCGCTGGATGGCCGACCGCGAAGGCTTTGACCCCACGGTCGCGCTGTCAGTGCGCGGGCCGAAGTTCCGCCCACCCCTGCCCCGGCCCCTGTCGGAAACAGGTGCCCGCGACATGATCGATGCGGTGGCCTCGCAGGCCGAGGTCGAGTGGATCGCCGCCCGTGACGCGGCAGTCGTGACCCTGCTTTACGGCTGCGGCCTGCGGATTTCCGAGGCCCTCGGCCTGACCGGCTGCGAGGCAAGGCTGCCCGATACCCTGCGCATCCGCGGCAAGGGCGGCAAGGAACGCATCGTGCCCGTCATCCCCGCCGCACGCCAGGCGGTCGAGGATTACACCCGCCTTTGTCCCTTCGCGATCGCGCAGGAACCGGCCGGCCCCCTGTTCCGCGGCGCGCGCGGCGGCCCCCTGAACCCGCGGCTGATTGCCCGGGCGATGGAGACGGCGCGCATGGGCCTCGGGCTGCCGGCAACGGCGACGCCCCACGCCATGCGGCACAGCTTTGCCACCCATCTGCTGGCAGCCGGCGGCGACCTGCGCGCGATCCAGGAACTGCTGGGCCATGCGTCGCTTTCCACTACCCAGGCCTATACCGCCGTCGATACGGCGCGGCTGATGGATGTCTATGAACGCGCGCACCCCCGGGCCTGAGCGCGCTTCACGGTTGCGCCGAGCGGCGGAATCCGCCTAGAAGGCCGCATGTCACCACGCATCAAGGCCCTGTCCGTCCACCTCTTCACCGGCACCGGCGTCGTCTTTGCGATGCTCGCCATGCTGGCCGCGACCGAACAGAAATGGAGCCTGATGTTCCTCTGGCTCGTGATCGCGCTGATCGTCGATGGCATCGACGGCCCGCTGGCCCGCCGCTACCACGTCAAGACGATGTGGCCGACCTATGACGGCGTGCTGCTCGACCTCATCATCGATTATCTGACCTATGTCTTCATCCCGGCCTTCGCGCTGTTCAAGTCGGGGCTGCTGCCCGGCTGGCCCGGCTGGATCGCGGTCATCGTCATCAACTATGCCAGCGTCATCTACTTCTGCGATACGCGCATGAAGACAAAGGACTATTCCTTCGCAGGCTTTCCGGCCTGCTGGAACATGGTGATCCTTGTGCTCTTCGCGCTGAAGCTGTCGCCGCCTGTGGTGCTGTTCATCGTCGTGGCGCTGGCCATCACGATGTTCACCAACCTCAAGTTCGTCCACCCCGTGCGCACCGCGCGCTGGCGCTGGGTGACGCTGCCCGTCGCACTGGCCTGGGTTGCCTTTGCCGGCTGGGCCGCCTGGGTCGACTTCTGGCCGAAAAGCTGGGCGCACAGCGGGCTGATCGTGACATCGCTCTACCTCTGCCTTGCCGGAATCGCCCAGCAGATCATCCCCGAGCGCCCGCAACGCATCGTCTGAGGCCAGGGCCAGAGGGGCGCTGCCCCTCCGGACCACCCCGGAGTATTTCTGTCAAGATGAAGGGTCAGAGCCGCGTCAGCGCAACCCCCGCTGCGATCAGCGCGACCGACACCCATTTCGAGGGCGACATCCGCTCGCCGAACACCACCCAGCCGATCAGGACGGCGAACAGGATCGAGGTCTCTCGCAGGGCCGCCACCAGCGGGATCGGGGCGAAGGTCATTGCCCAGACCGCAATCGCATAGGCCGCGAACGAGGCCGCGCCGGCAAACAGGCCCGAAAGCCAGGGCTTCAGCGGGTGGCGCAGGATCGAGGCCCCGCGCAGCCAGAGCATCAGGACCAGATAGGTCAGCCCGTCGACGACGAAAAGCCAGCCGACATAGGCTGGCCCGTCCCCCGCCGCCCGTGCGCCGAAGCCGTCGACGATGGTATAACCCATCGTCCCGAAGGCCGCGCCGAAGGCGAAGGGCAGAAGCCGCAGGCTTTCGGAACTGCGGAACACCCCCGCCGCCAGCAGGATGATCCCCGCGCCAAGGATCAGGATGCCGATGGCCTCTGTCGTCTCGACATGTTCGCCCAGAAACAGCGCGCCGATCACCAGGACCGCCAGCGGGGCCGTGCCGCGCGCGAGCGGGTAGACCCGGCTCAGGTCGCCATGTTCATAGGCATAGGTCAGGCAGGTTTTGTAGATCAGGTGAAAGCACGCCGACCCGGCGATCCACCACAGGACCGGCCCCGTCGGCAGGGGCGAGCGCAGGCTCCACAACAGGCCGATGACGATTTCCGCCACCGACAGGATCGCCATGGCCCCCGCCCGGCTGGTGCCGGTCTTGACCAGTGCATTCCAGAGCGCATGCAGGAAGGCCGCGCCAAGCACCGCCAAAAAGACGCCGAAAGTCACCGGTACTGCCCCCTGCCCCGCTCTTCATGAAGCTTTTGTGACAGGGCTACGCCTGCCCCGCGGCAAAGCCAAGGGCCGTCAGATCAGAAGCCCGGCCGCGCCCTCGTGGCGCAGCAGGGCAACCTTGGTCTCGATCCCGCCGGGGGCCGAGAATCCGCCAAGGTTGCCGGTGCCAAGAACCCGGTGGCAGGGAATCAGGATCGGAATGCGGTTGCCGCCGCAGGCCTGCCCCACCGCTTGCGGGCTGACGCCAAGGGTCTTGGCCAGATCACCATAGGTGCGCGTCTCGCCAAAGGGGATCGCGGTGAGTGCCCGCAGGAAGGCCGCGCGGAACCCGGTGCCAAAGGCAAGCGGCAGGTCGAAGGCCTGCCGTTCGCCCGCGAAATACTGCTGCAACTGCTGCACGGCATGCAGGAGCAGCGGCGAGGCATCGCCCTGCCCGCCCACCCAGGACAGGGCCACGATCTCGCCGCCCGCCTCGGTGACGGTGATCGGGCCGAGGGGGCTGTGGGTCGACAGGCCGGGCATAACGCGATCATCGCCCCTGAGGGCGGCAGGGATCAACCCGGAAGCTGCGCCATGCCTGCGGCAGCGGGACCGGACCTAAGTCCTGACCCCCGAGAACCGCTTTGCCCAGTCCTCGCGTTCCTCGTCCGTGATCTTGCGGAAGAGGTTCTCGGGGACTGCAAAGGGGTGGCCTGCCGGGATCGTGCGCAGCGCCGCACCCATGTCGTCGGGCCAGGTCCAGTCGTCGGACCCAAGCGCCTGCATCATCTGGGCAGAGGCGTCCGGGATGAAGGGCTGCGACAGGACGGCATAGACGCGGATGAGGTTGAGCGCGAGGCGGATCATCGCCTGCGCCCGGTCAGGGTCGGTCTTCACCACCGTCCAGGGCGCGGCGGATTGCAGGTATTCGTTGCCCACGACCCAGATCGCCCGCAGCTCGGCCGCGGCCTTGCGGACCTCCATCTGGTTCATGAAGGTCTCGTAGTCGCGCAGGCGTGCGCCGAGGTCGGCGATCAGCGCGGTTTCCTGCGGGCCGAAGTCGCCGCCCGCCGGGACCGTCTCGCCGAACTTCGACTTCGCGAACTTGGTCACCCGGCTGACGAGGTTGCCCAGCACGTCGGCCAGGTCCTTGTTCACCGAGGCCTGGAAGTTCTCCCAGGTGAACTCGCTATCCGCGCTTTCGGGGGCGTGGGACAAGAGCCACCAGCGCCAGTAGTCGGCGGGCAGGATCGACAGGGCCTGGTCCATGAAGACGCCGCGACCCTGTGACGTGGAAAACTGGCCGCCGTCATAGTTGAGGTAGTTGAAGGACTTGAGGTAATCGACCATCTTCCACGGCTCGCCCGAGCCAAGGATCGTGGCGGGGAAAGACAGGGTGTGGAAGGGCACGTTGTCCTTGCCCATGAACTGGTAATAGGTCACGTCGGCCGCGCCCTTGTCGGTGCGCCACCAGCGTTCCCAGTCGGCCTCGGGCCTGCCGTTCGCATCGGCCCATTCGGCAGCACAGGCGATGTATTCGATGGGCGCGTCGAACCAGACGTAGAAGACCTTGCCCTCCATCCCCGGCCAGGGCTGGTCGCCCTTCTTCACCGGAATGCCCCAGTAGAGGTCGCGGGTTATGCCGCGGTCCTGCAACCCGTCGCCGTCGTTCAGCCATTTCTTGGCGATGGACGTGGTCAGGACCGGCCAGTCGGTCTTGCTGTCGATCCAGGCCTCGAGCTTGTCCTTCATCGCGCGCTGGCGCAGGTAGAGGTGCTTGGTTTCGCGCACCTCAAGCCGGGTCGAACCCGAGATGGCCGAGCGCGGGTTGATCAGGTCCGTCGGGTCCAGCTGCTTGGTGCAGTTCTCGCACTGGTCGCCGCGTGCGCGGTCGTAGCCGCAGTTCGGGCAGGTGCCCTCGATGTAGCGGTCGGGCAGGAAGCGGTTGTCGTCGATCGAGAAGACCTGCTTTTCGCTGACCTCGGCGATCAGGCCGTTGTCGGCCAGCCTGCCCGCGAAATGCTGGGTCAGGCGGTGGTTGCGCTGGCTGGACGAGCGGCCGAAGTGGTCGAAGGACAGGCGGAACCCGCGCGCCAGTTCGGCCTGGACGGCGTGCATCTCGGCGCAATACTCCTCGACCGGTTTGCCGGCCTTGGCGGCGGCAAGCTCGGCCGGGGTGCCGTGTTCGTCGGTGGCGCAGAGGAACATCACCTCATGCCCGCGCAGGCGGTTGTAGCGGGCGAAAAGGTCGGCGGGCAGCTGGCTGCCCACGAGGTTGCCCAGATGCTTGATGCCGTTGATGTAGGGAATGGCGGAGGTGATGAGAATCCGGGCCATGTGCGCCTGTCCTGTCCGATGTCGCGGCAGGGTTTAGCGGGAAGGGCGGGGTTAGGCCAGAGGGGGCGGCTCAGGCCGGTGCCGGTTCCGCTGCGGGGCGGGTCAGCACGAAGCCCGCGCGGCCCGGCGGGGTGGTCAGGTCCCAGTCCTGCGGCGCCATGGCGCCGAGATCCCAGTCTTGCGGCGCCATGGCGCCGCGGGCGCGGATCAGCGACAGCCGCCAGCGGGTTTCGGTCTCGCGGTGGCGGGGGGCAATGTGCCAGCGGCTTTCGGCCCCCGCCGCGCCGCCGTCACCGGGGGTCAGCAGCAGCCCGGTGGGGGTCTGCCGCCCCTCGGCCGCACCGGTTTCGGCGGCGAGGTTCAGGCGGCGCACCGGGGTCAGGCCCGGCGGCTCGGGCACCTCGCCCACGACAAGCGGCACGGCACCTGCGCGCAGCGCCTCCTCGATGCACCAGAGCAGGTCCTCGGGGCGGCGGGGGGTGACGAAGATGAGGCGGCCCGGTTCGATGAAGGGCAGCACGCCCTCGGGGTGGAGCCGTTCGGGCATCCAGCCGGGGCGGACCCAGAGCACCGGGCCTTCGGTCGCGCGGGCGGCCATCAGGGCCAGCGTACGGCGGGCGGGGCCGCAGAATTCATGCACCCGCGCGCGCGCCAGCGACAGCGCGCCCAGAAAGGGCAGCGGTGTGCGGCCACGGCGGTGGTCAGGGGGCAGAAGGCTGGCAAGCGCATGAGTCGGCATGGGCGGATCATAGGATGTTCCGTATTTGTTCTCAATACGCGCGCGCCCCGGCACCGGGTCTCAGCGCAGGCCGGGCACGCTGCCTGCAGCGGCGCGCGCATCCTCGACCCCCATGCGCAGCCCGCGCCCGATGCGGTGGGCAAGGGCCGACCATGCGGCGGCGGTCTCGAGCGGCAGGGTGCGGCGCAACACGCTGTCGAAGAGCCCAAGCCAGACGTCGAAGTGCTGCGCCCGCACGTCGCCCGCCGCGCGGTGGACCGCCATCGGGTTGCCGTCATAGCTGCGTTCCAGAAGGATCGCATTGCGCCAGAAGCGGGCGATCTTCGCCTCGTGCGCGGGCCAGTCGGTGACGTGGGCGGCAAAGACCGGGCCGAGGCCGGGATGGGTGCGGATGGCCGCATAGAACTCGGCCACCACCGCCTCGATCTGGGCTGGCGTGACGGGAAAGCGGGGCGGAAGGCTGGTCATGGGCGCATCCTGACGCCAGGGCCGCGAAAGCGGAAGCGGGCAGGCTGACGCAGGGGCCGCGACCGGGGTGCGGCACCTTTACCGCCGCGCCCAAGGCCCCTATAAGCCCTGCCCATGAGCCGCATGTCCGCGATCATCATTCGAATTACTGGCCCGGCGCACTGATCCGTCAGTCGCCGGGACAATGGCGCTTGCCACCCCAGTTCTTCCCCTTTCGCTTAAGGATCGCCTTCCGATGTGCGCAGATACCGTGAAATCCGATACCCCCGATTATCGTTCGACCGTGTTCCTGCCCGAGACGGAGTTTCCCATGCGCGCGGGCCTGCCGCAGCGCGAACCCGAGTGGCTGGCGCGCTGGAACCGCATCGGCGTCTATGACCGCCTGCGCGAAAAGGAAGGGCGCACCCCCTTCACGCTGCACGACGGCCCTCCCTATGCCAACGGGCACCAGCATATCGGGCACGCGCTGAACAAGATCCTGAAGGACATGGTCGTCCGGTCCCAGCAGATGATGGGCCGCGATGCCCGCTATGTGCCGGGCTGGGACTGCCACGGCCTGCCGATCGAGTGGAAGATCGAGGAACAGTACCGCGCCGCGGGCAAGAACAAGGACGAGGTCGACACCGTCACCTTCCGGCAGGAGTGTCGCAAGTTCGCCGAAGGCTGGGTCGACATCCAGCGCGAGGAATTCAAGCGCCTGGGCGTGACCGGCATGTGGGCCGACCCCTACCTGACCATGGCCTACCACGCCGAGGCGGTCATCGCCGACGAGTTCATGAAATTCCTGATGAACGGCTCGCTCTATCAGGGGTCGAAGCCCGTGATGTGGTCGCCGGTCGAAAAGACCGCGCTGGCCGAGGCCGAGGTCGAGTATCACGACCACACCAGCCATCAGGTCTGGGTGGCGTTCAAGGCCCTGCCGGGTGCGCCCACGCACCTTGATGGGGTGCGCGTCGTGATCTGGACCACGACGCCCTGGACCCTGCCGCAGAACCGGGCCGTGGCCTACAACCCCGACATTGCCTACGGGCTCTATGAGGTCACGGGCCGGCCCGAGGACAGCAACGCCGTCATCGGCGCGCGCTACATCCTTGCCGACAAGCTGGCCGAACAGGCGCTGGCGGCGGCGAAGCTTGACCACAGCATGTGGCGGCGGCGCGGCGGCGTGTCGGCAGGGGAACTGCGCGGGCTGGTGCTGGCGCATCCGTTCCGGGGTGTCGAAGGCGCAAATGGCGAGTGGGATTATGACGTGCCCATGCTGCCGGGCGACCATGTGACGGACGACGCTGGCACCGGGTTTGTCCACACCGCGCCCAGCCACGGCGACGACGACTATCAGGTGGGCCTGAAGTACGGCCTGCTGATGACCTACAATGTCGAACCTGACGGCACCTACCGCACCGACCTGCCCCTGTTCGGCGGGCAGGCGATCATCCAGCCGGACGGCAAGGAAGGCCCGGCGAACGTCTCGGTCATCAAGCAGCTGGCCTATGCCGGGGCGCTGCTGGCCAAGGGCAAGCTCAAGCACAGCTACCCGCATTCCTGGCGGTCGAAGGCCCCGCTGATCTTCCGCAACACGCCGC
>JBJOQI010000145.1:0-5130 GCA_046050045.1 Pseudomonadota bacterium
CCGATCATGATCTTCGAGTTGTCCGCCAGGGCGAGACCGGCCGTGCTGGCCATCAGGACACCGCCAAGCGCCAGTGCGGCGAGCGAGCGGCGGGAAATCGGGTTGGCTTTCATGTCTTTCCTCCGGTTGGTTTCAAGGTTCGGACAGCCGTCAGCCGGATGCCCGTCTTGCTCTGGGACGGGATGGTCCCGCCTCTCAGGTCGTTGGCGACGCAGACCCCGGACTCGGGGCAACGTTCGCACAGTTCCTTGGGGATGACTGGGCAGATACCCGCTTTTACGCGGCGATCGGTCCGCCGGTTCCCCTCCCTCACGACCACCGGAATGCCCCTCCTGGCGTTCCCGTGGCCGATGGTCCTCAACCGCTGATCTCGGACACCTTCACCAGCCGGCCTTCGCGCAGCGACAGATAGGCGGCTTCAGCCAGGATCAGCGCGCGACGCCCGTCCTCGAAACTTGCCAACGGCTGCGCGCCCTTTTCGACGCAGTCCACGAAGCCGTCGATCTCGGCCATGAATGCTTCGAGGTAACGCTCCAGGAAGAAGAACTGGTAGGGCTGCGAGGTTTCCGTCGTCGTGGCAGTGTAGCGCCGCAACTCGTGCGGCTTGCGGTTGTCAGACAGCAGCATTCCCTTGCTGCCCATCAGTTCGACCCGCTGGTCGTAACCGTAGACCGCCGTGCGCGAGTTGTTGATGTGGCACTGCTTTCCGCTGGCCGTGCGCATGATGATCATCGCGCTGTCGACCTCATTCAGCTCCTTGCCGAGGACGGGATCGATCAGGGCCCCGGCCAGGGCAAAGACCTCGACCGGCTCTTCCCCCAGCATGAATCGGGCCAGGTCGAAGTCATGGATCGTCATGTCGCGAAACAGACCGCCTGCGGCCTCCAGATAGGCTCTTGGCGGAAGACCGGGATCGCGCGAGGTGATGATGACCTGATGCAGGTCGCCGATTTCGCCCGCCAGCATGGCTGCCCGCGCTGCGCTATGGCCGGGGTCATAGCGACGATTGAAGCCAAGCTGGATCGGCAGCTTCGTGCCCTTGATCTTCGCCGCGCAGGCGTTCACCCGGGCTAGGTTCAGGTCGATCGGCTTCTCGCAGATGACGGCCTTGCCTGCGGCAATCGCCATCTCGATGTAGTCGGCATGCGTCGGCGTCGCCGTCGCGATCAGGACCGCTTCCACCTCGGGCGAGGCGAACACAGCTTCTGCCGATTCGAAGGCGTGCACGCCATGCTCGGCCGCAACGCCGTCAGCGGATGGACGATGGACGTCATAGACACCCGCAAGCGAGGTGCGAGGATGCCGCGCCACGTTTGCCGCGTGCATCTTTCCGATCCGCCCGCAGCCCAGTACCGCCAGTCGCAACATGCTTACCTCCCGACGCACGTTTCTTTTCTTGCTCGCAATTTCTGTTGCATGTCCGCAATGATGTCAATAGAGATTCTGAGCCAGCAGATTTCGCAATTCTTGCTTCACGGGAGGAAGCCGATGAGCCGCATTGATGGAAAAGTCGGAGTCGTAACGGGTGGAACTCAGGGTCTTGGGGCTGCCGTGGCCCGCAGGCTTGCTTCGTCCGGGGCCGTCGGGCTGATCACCTGCGGGCGCAACGGGGCCAAGGGCGAGGCGGTCGCGCAATCGATCACGGCCGAGACCGGCTGCAAGGTCGTCTTTGTCGAAGCCGATCTTGGCAAAGTCGCGGACTGCCGCAGGGTTGTCGAAGCGGCGGACGCCGAATTCGGTCGTGTCGAAATGCTGGTGAACGCTGCCGGACTCACCGACCGTGGCGATATTCTGACGACCGACGAAGACCTCTTCGACCGGATGTTCGCCGTCAACACACGCGCCCCGTTCTTCCTGATGCAAGAGGCGATCCGCCGGATGATCCGCGATCGGGTCGAGGGGGCCATCGTCAACATTGGCTCGGCCGCAGCCCTGGCCGGTCAGCCGTTCATCTGTTCCTACAGTGCCAGCAAGGGTGCGCTTGCCACTCTGACCCGCAACGTCGCCTTCGCTGCGATGAAGAACCGCATCCGCGTCAACCAGCTGAACATCGGCTGGATGGCCTCGGATGGCGAAGATCGCATCCAGCGCGAATACCACGGCGCAGACCCGGATTGGCTACAGAAGGTTGCCGCCGAACAGCCCTTTGGCCGGCTTCTCGCCCCGGAAGAGGTGGCAAGGGCGGTAAACTTCCTGCTGTCGGCCGATTCCGGGATGATGACCGGCGCGGTCATCCCCTTCGACCAGTCGGTCTGGGGCGCCTACCAGGCCGCGCCGCCGATCCCCGACGGCAAGCTGACCCTGTAGGCTACTGGATGGCGCTGTTGTACCGTGTATAAAGCAGGCTTGGCGTGATCCGGCTGACCGGTTGAACCTTGTTCCGTGCCATCGCGATGCACTCAACGGCCAGGGCGACCTCTTTGTCGAGATCGTGACCTATGGTCATGTCCATGACGCCTTTTTCCAGCAACATCCGTGAGTTGGCATTCAACTCGTGGCCGACGAACACGGTCTTGCCGGCGAGGCCTTCATCCTCCAGCGCCTTGCCGATCCCCAGGTTCGCGCCCGAGACATTGTAAATCGCCGCAGGCGGACCGTTCCTGGCGATATGGCGCTGTATGGCCTCATAGGTAACCTCGACGCTTTCGTCAGAGCCAACGCGTTCTTCGATGCTCAACATCGGAAACTCCGACCGGAAGACCTGACGGAAACCCTGCTCGCGGTCCAGTTGGCATCGGAACGGCACGCTGCAGACGAACAAGACCCGTCCGATCTGGTTGCGGGGGATCAGCCGGCCGCAGAACCAGCCCGCCGTCATGCCCGATGCATACTGGTCCGAACCGACGTAGGCAGTCCGGCCCGAGCTTGGCAAATCACTGGTCAGACAGACCACGGGGATGCCTTTCGCGATGGTCTCTTGAACCGCTCGGCTGATCGCCGGATGTTCGCGCGCCACCAGCAGGATCCCGTCCGCGTCTTTGGCGACGACTGAAATCCGGTGGGCCAGTTCCTCCGCCGAGATGCTGTGCGAGACATGAAGTTCCGCATGAAACTCGACCTCCGGGTTGGCTACCCAGTATCGGTCGGTGGCTTCGTTCACGCCCTGATTGAAGGAACGCCCTGATTCCCCCAGCAGCCTCAGGCGAAGTTTTTCCCTGGGTATGGCCACACCACCAGTCGGACCGGCGATCTGGTCAAGACGGTCCATCGATGAAGAAATTCCAAGCTGAAGGACCGTTTGCAGTTCCTTGAAGCCAGAAAGACCAAGTCGTTGCGCCAGCCGGACCAGGCTTGAGGGATGCACATCGCATCGCTTGGCAACCTCGGCGCTGGAAAGGATCGCGACGGCCTTTGGATTGGTAAGCAGAAAGTCTGCAACCCTCAGCGATCCCTTGCTGAGATCGGGCTTGACGGCAACCAGGCTGACGCGCACGTCCTCGATTGTCATGGGTTTGGTCAACGTCGCGTCCATCTGTGCCCCTTGTCATGGCAAGAGCGTAGCAGCTTGTTGCGTGAACGCAAGTTTCATTGCGTGACTAGCGGCCACAATTTTCCAAAAACACTACCAACTACATGACAGGAACAGAAAGCAAGGCTCCAGCCCGGCGCCCGGCTCCTGCGCGCCTGGAACGGCACCACCCATGTCGTCGATGTCCTGCCCGAGGGGTTCCTCTGGAACGGCACGCGGCACCGGTCGCTTTCCGCCATCGCCCGCGCCATCACCGGTGCCCGCTGGTCGGGACCGCGGTTCTTCGGGCTGGTCAGCGCGGGGACCGATCCTGCGGGCCTGTCCGGGACGGGCACGGCACAAGTGCGCAAGGCGGACGGGTGCAAGGCGGACGGGCGCAAGGCGGACGGGCGCAAGGCTGAGCGCCCCCTGCCCCCGACGCCGGCGCGGGGCCGGGCCGCATGACCCAGAAGCCCGTCATCCGCTGCGCGATCTACACCCGCTAGTCCTCCGACGAGGGCCTCGACCAGGCCTTCAACTCGCTCGATGCTCAAGCTGAGGCCTGCGCGGCCTATGTCGCGAGCCAGCGGCACGAAGGCTGGACGCTCGTCCCCGACCGCTTCGATGATGGCGGGCTCTCGGGTGGCACGCTCGACCGCCCGGCCCTGCAACGGCTGGTCGAAGCCGAGGCCCAGGTCTGGGCGAGGGCCCCGCGCGCGGGTACTTCACCCACCGGGATCGCCCGCGCCACCGGCCATTCCGAACCCTGCATCCGCACCCGCCTGGCCCTGGCCTTCCTCGCCCCCAGGCTGCAGGCCGCGATCCTCGACGGGCGCCAGCCAGTGCATCTGTCACTGGCGAGGCTGCTGCGCGACGGCATCCCGAGCGACTGGGCCGAACAGGCTCGCCGCTTCGCCGACACCTGACGCGGTGCCCTGCCGAGTTCCCATGACAAGATAACCGACCGACAGCCGCGTCCCGGTGAGGGGGGCGCGATGACGGTTTCGGCCGCCGCGCCCGCGTTCCCTGATTCCGCCCATTCTTTCCCTGTTCCGCTTGATTTTATTCCCTGATCGGGCGTCTTTATTTCCCAGTTCCCGCAGAACAGGGAACTGGCCCGTAACCCCCAGAAATCGCGCGCGGTTTCGGGGGCGGGGATCGCGCAAACGGCCCCGGCAATCACCCGTTTCCTGTTCTTTCCCTGTAAATGCCCCCGCGCCCGAACCGAACCGGACGCGCAGGCCCGAGAGACGCGAGCGCCAAACCTGCGGTTCAGGGACGGCCAGGAGCGTCCCCGGCCACGGAAAACCGCCGTAACCCCCGGAAACAGGGGGGAATTTACCCGAAGAACGGGGAAGTCATTTTGTATCAATGAGTTGTGGCGGAGTGGAAGGGATTCGAACCCTCGAGACGGTTTCCCGTCTGCACCCTTAGCAGGGGTGTGCCTTCGACCACTCGGCCACCACTCCGCCTGCCCGTTTAGCGGCACGCCCCGTCCCGGGCAAGGCCAAAAGGCCTAGGAAAGGCGACGTCCGACGACAGGCATGGTCAGCATCGTGCTCATCACCGCCATCATGAGCAGCGCGGTGAACCCCGACCCGGTGATCACGCCCTTGTCGAGCAGGATATTGGCAAAGACGATCATGATCAGCGCCTTGGTCTGCAAGAGCCACCCGACCGTC
>JBJOQI010000146.1:0-3979 GCA_046050045.1 Pseudomonadota bacterium
GCGGGCGTAGGGCGGGCTTCAGCCCGCCATTGATCCGCCGCCCCCTTCCGCCCGGCGCACGCCGGGCAGCGCCCGACCCGCCCCCCAAGTGACGATCTCCGGGCGGGCGCTACGCACCCACCCCTCGGTTCGGGCGCTGTCCGTCGGCGGAGAGCGGGCGCTTCGCCTCCCTCCCCTGGGGCCGGGCGCTGCCCGTCGTCGGAGGGGTCGCAAAGGGACAAGTCCAGCCCCCATCCGCTCCCCTCAACGTATCCTGAACGTACGTACGTAAAGAAGACGTTGGGAAGACGTATATCATACCCTCTTTTCCCCAGCCTTTTCAGCCCCTTGCCCCGTCCCCGGCACCACCTGCTTGAGAATTGCGTTTTCCTCCAATATCACCTCCCCCATGACCCTGACCCTTCCCCCCGTCCGTGGCACGCTGACGCCCGACCGGCCGCTGTCCGACCTCACCTGGCTCCGGGTCGGCGGGCCGGCGGACTGGCTGTTTCAGCCCGCGGACGAAGGCGATCTTGCCGATTTCCTTGGCAGACTCGACCCTGCCATCCCGGTCTTCCCGATCGGCGTCGGCTCGAACCTGATCGTGCGCGACGGCGGGATCCGGGCCGTCGTCATCCGCCTAGGGCGCGGTTTCAACGGGATCGAGGTCGCAGGCACCCGCGTCACCGCAGGCGCCGCCGCGCTTGACGCCCACGTCGCCCGCAAAGCCGCCGAGGGCGGGGTGGACCTCACCTTCCTGCGCACCATCCCCGGCACCATCGGCGGCGCCATCCGCATGAACGCCGGCTGCTACGGCAGCTATACCGCTGATGTCGTTGCCGAAATCCGCGCCGTCACCCGCGACGGGCGGCGCGTCACCCTGACCCCGGCCGAGCTGAACTTCCGCTACCGCCAGTCCGACCTGCCTGACGGCTGGATCATCACCGGGGCCGTTTTCGAGGGCCCCGCAGGCGATCCGGCGGCGCTCGAGGCCCGGATGGCCGAGCAACTCGCCAGGCGCGACGCATCCCAGCCGACGAAGGACCGCTCAGCCGGTTCAACATTCCGAAATCCCGCCGGGTTCTCCTCGACCGGCCGCGCCGATGACATCCATGACCTCAAGGCCTGGAAGGTGATCGACGACGCCGGAATGCGCGGCGCGCGGCAGGGCGGGGCGCAGATGAGCGAGATGCACTCGAACTTCCTCATCAACGCGGGCGGCGCGACGGCGGCCGACCTCGAGGGTCTGGGCGAGGAAGTACGAAAAAGGGTTTTCCAGCACAGCGGGATTACGCTAGAGTGGGAAATCATGCGCGTCGGTGAACCGGCGGCATAGAGGCAGGGTCAAAAACCCAAGAAAATCAGGGCCGAAACGGTCCGGCAGAACAGGGGCGAAAAGCCCCGAAACAGGCAAACATGGCGGGCAAGTCGAGCAGGCATGCCTCCAGAGTGGCGGTACTTATGGGCGGACCCTCGGCCGAGCGCGAGGTGTCGCTTGTATCCGGGCGTGAATGCGCCCAAGCCCTCCGGGAGGCCGGATATGACGTGATCGAGGTCCAGGCGGACCGCGATCTGGCGTCCGTTCTGTCGGCGCTGAAACCCGATGTCTGCTTCAACGCCCTGCACGGCCGCTGGGGCGAGGATGGCTGCGTGCAGGGCATGCTCGAATGGCTGCGCATCCCCTATACGCATTCGGGCGTGCTGGCCTCGGCCCTGGCCATGGACAAGACCCGCGCCAAGGATGCCTTCCGCGCCGCGGGCCTGCCCGTCGCCGAAAGCCTGATCGCCCCGACCGAAGAGATCCGCGCCCGTCACGTCATGGCCCCGCCCTATGTGGTCAAGCCCAATGCCGAAGGCTCGTCGGTCGGCGTCTACATCGTCAACGCCGATGCCAATTCCCCGCCGCATCTGGGGCCGGAAATGCCCGCGACCGCGATGGTGGAAACCTACATCCCGGGCCGCGAACTGACCGTCTCGGTGCTCGGCGACCGCGCTATGTGCGTGACCGAGATCCAGATGGACGGCTGGTACGACTACCATGCCAAGTATGCCCCTGGCGGCTCGCGCCACGTCTGCCCGGCGGACATTCCCCCTGAAATCAGTGACGCCGCCCGCGACTATGCGCTGCGGGCCCACCGGGCGCTGGGCTGCCGCGGCCTCAGCCGCAGCGACTTCCGCTGGGACGAGTCCCGCGGCCTTGCCGGTCTTTACATCCTGGAAACCAACACCCAGCCCGGCATGACGCCCACCTCGCTCGCCCCCGAACAGGCGCGGGCAGAAGGGATGAGCTTTGCCGATCTCTGCGCCTGGATCGTGGAGGACGCCTCATGCGACCGCTGAGGGCCACCCCACGCAGCGCCGAGGCGCGCCATGACCCGGCGCCCTCGCGGCTGGCCTACCGGCTCGACCGGCTCTGGCTGACCCCGCTCTTCCGCGCGCTGATGCGGGTCGGCCTTCCCGCCTTCGTCGGCATCATGGCCATCGGCATCTACCTTGGCGACGAGGGCCGCCGCGCCGCCATTGCCGCCCAGATCGCCGGCCTGCGCCAGTCGATCGAGGAGCGGCCGGAATTCATGGTAAGCCTCATGGCTATCGACGGCGCCTCTCCGGCCGTGGCCGAGGCCGTGCGCAAGCTTGTTCCGGTGACGCTGCCTGCCAGTTCCTTCTCGCTCGACCTCGAGGCGATCCGCGCCACAATCGCCCAGCTTGACGCCGTGGCCGAGGCCGACCTGTTCCTGCGCCCGGGCGGCATCCTTCAGGTCACGATCCGCGAACGGGTGCCGGCCGTGCTGTGGCGCAACGCCGGACGGATCGAGATGCTCGACGCCGAGGGGCACCGTGTCGCAACTCTGCTTGACCGCGCCGCGCGCCCCGACCTGCCGATGATCGCGGGCGAGGGTGCCGACGCCGCCGTGCCCGAGGCGCGGGCCGTGCTCGCGGCGGCAGGGCCGCTTCTGCCCCGCGTCCGGGCGCTGGTCCGCATGGGCGAACGGCGCTGGGACATCATCCTCGACCGCGACCAGCGGATCCTGCTGCCGGAAGACAACCCCGCGCTGGCCGTCGAACGGCTGGTCGCGGTGAACCAGGCGCAGGACCTTCTGGGCCGCGATGTGCTGTTCGTGGACATGCGCAACGAAGAACGGCCGACGCTGCGGCTTTCGGCCGGGGCCGTCGAGGAACTGCGGCGATTCAAGGAACTCGAAACCAGGGTAACCGACCAATGACCGATCTGTACCAGTCCCAGCGGGCGATGCGGAACATGCGCCGTGCCGCGATCCAGCGCGGGGTCATCGCGATCCTCGACGTCGGAACCTCGAAGGTGGCCTGTCTCGTGCTGCGGTTCGACGGGCCCGAAACCTACCGCGAGGACGGTCTGGGCACGCTGGCGGGCCAGAGCCAGATCCGGGTGATCGGCGCGGCGACGACCCGGTCGCGCGGCGTCCGCTTCGGCGAGATCAACGCCGTGCAGGAAACCGAACGCGCAATCCGCACCGCGGTGCAGGCGGCCCAGAAGATGGCCCAGACGCGGGTCGATCATGTCATCGCCTGCTTCTCGGGGGCCGGGCCGCGCAGTTACGGCCTTGCCGGCGAAATCCAGCTGGCCGACGCCAAGGTCAGCGAGCAGGACATCGGCCGGGTTCTGGCCGCCTGCGACATGCCCGACTTCGGCGAGGGGCGCGAGGTCCTGCACGCCCACCCGGTCAACTTCGCGCTCGACCACCGCAGCGGCCTTGGCGACCCGCGCGGGCAGGTGGGCAACCGCCTTGCCGCCGACATGCACCTGCTGACCGTCGACCAGAACGCGGTCGAGAACATCCTCTATTGCATCAAGCGCTGCGATCTCGAGGTGGCGGGGCTTGCCTCGTCCTCCTATGTCTCGGGTCTCGCCGCCCTGGTCGAGGACGAACAGGAACTTGGCGCCGCCTGCGTCGATCTGGGCGGCGGGTCGAGCGGTGTGTCGGTCTTCATGAAAAAGCACATGATCTACGCCGATGCCGTG
>JBJOQI010000147.1:0-3597 GCA_046050045.1 Pseudomonadota bacterium
GACCTCGGTGCCGCACACTGGGTGGGGGCTATTTTGGCACGGCACCGAGGGAAGCCTTTTGCAGCTACGTTTCCGCTGTGATCCCTCAATGGGACCCTGACATGGAGCGAATGTGGCCGGATTATGGCATTCCGCGCCAATGCGGAAACAATTCTGGGCGCAGGTTCCGGATTTCCCCGCAGTTCCGCGACGCGCGTCATCGAATTGTTTCGTCGCGAGTCACGAAGTGGTTCGAAGGCGACATTTGCCGGGGCGTCATTGGCTGGCGCGACAGAGGCCCGGGCGACAGCGGCGCGCGCGACCCGGGCCGGGGTAGCGCAGGCCGGGACGACGGCGGCCGGAGTAGCGCAAGCCGGGACGTCTGACCACCGTCGCGCCCCAGGAACCTGCGGCCTCAACCGGCCCGGTGGGGCAGCCGTCCGGCCTCTCACCCGCCCGGGCCAGTCATTGGCGTCGGCCCGCCGTCCGATCCGGCCCGGCACCTATCCTTGGCCCGTCAGCCGCGCTGGCCTGCCTTCCGGTCTGGCACCGCACCCGACCCGGCTTGCCATCCGATCCCGCCCGGCTCCACCTCGGTCCGCCAACCGATCCGGTCCAGCACCTGTTTCAGCCCGCCCACCGCTCTGGCCCGCCCGCCGCTCGGACCAGTCACCCGCGCTGGCCTGGCCCAAGCGTGACCGAGAATGCCAGATGGTTGCAGCCCTCTCGCCGCGCGTAGCGCAGGTTCTCGGCCAGGGCGTGAATGAGCTGCCAGCCAAAGCCGCCTTCCGGCAACTCATCCGCGATAACCGGCAGGCCCGCATCCGCCGGACTTGCGTCGGGTCCCTCTGCCGCCACTGCCGGCGGGTCGAGCAGGTGGCGCGGCAAGGGTGCGCCCCGGTCGCATACCGTGCAGTCGACGGTCCCGCCGGACAGCGACAGGCCCAGTTCGACCGCGCCGGCCGGGCCGCCGGCATAGGCATGTTCGGCCACGTTGTTCAGGACCTCGGCCAGAACGATTTCAAGCGTACCGGGGTCATGGTCGGGGCGGGCGCGCCGGACCCGGGCCATCGCGCGCATCAGACCCTTGCGCACCTGATCGGGCGTTGCGGCAAAGCGCTCGTCAAAGGTCAGGACCGGCCCCGGCCCGACCTCTCCCGGCGGGTCGGCCCTGCCGCAGAAGGCGAGGCCCTCGCTCACGCCGCGACCCCGGGCTGGCCCAGATCGTCGGGCAGGCCCTCGTGGATGCGCATCACCCGGTCCATCCGGGTCAGCTGCAGCACCCGCGCCACCGTCGGCGTCACCCGCGCCAGCTCCAGCGGGCGGGCAGGGGCGAGGATCTTCATCACCGACACCACCGCGCCCAGCCCCGAGCTGTCGAGGAACTGCACCTGCCCGAGGTCCAGCACCACCCGCCCGTCGGACTGCTCGACGATCTCGCGCATGTCATCCTTGAACCGGATCGCCGAGGCGGCGTCGATCCGCTGTTCCCCTACCTGCACAAGCAGGCCGTTGGCGTGCCGCGTTGTCGTCAGCTGCATGGTCGGAACCCCGTCTTTGGCCACGATGCCTGCGGAACGCTAGGGCCGACGGGTTACCAAATGGTTCCCCCTTTCCTGCCCCCTCCGCCGCGCCCCTCCGCCGGCCCCCCTTGTGCCCGGCCCCGCTTCGATGTTGATCTGAGCCCCGGACAGAGGGTTTCCCATGCGCGTCTCCTACCCCGACCTTGCCGCCACGATCGCCAGCCTGACCGGGGGCGAAACCGACGAGGTCGCCCTGATGGCGACGGTCGCCTGCGAGGTGCACCATGCCGACGACCGCTTCGACTGGACCGGCTTCTACCGGGTCGTCGCGCCCGAACTGCTGAAGATCGGCCCCTATCAGGGCGGGCACGGCTGCCTTGTGATCCCCTTCGCGCGCGGCGTCTGCGGCGCTGCGGCCCGCACCGGGCAGGTGCAGCTGGTGCCCGATGTCGAGGCCTTTCCCGGCCACATCGCCTGCTCCTCCTCGACCCGGTCGGAAATCGTGCTGCCGGTCACGGGCCGCGGCGGGCGGCTGATCGGGGTCTTTGACATCGACAGCGACCAGCCCGACGCCTTTACCGAAGACGACGCCCGGGGCCTTGGCGCGATCCTGAGGTCGGTTTTCGGCCAGCAGTGACGCCCCCGCGCCTTGCCGGGCGCGCCGCCCCCATGCGACCGTCAGGCCATGACCACGGTCCATCACGGCTCCTGCCTGTGCGGTGCCGTCGCCTTCACGGCGACCGGCCCCCTGCGCGACGTCTTCGCCTGCCACTGTACCCAGTGCCGGCGCTGGAGCGGGCATTACTGGTCCGCGACCTCGGTTCCGCTCGACCGCTTCCACCTGACCGAGGACCGCGGCCTGGCGTGGTTCCGCGCCTCGGACATTGCCGAGCGCGGGTTCTGCCGGGTCTGCGGGTCAAGCCTGTTCTGGAAGCCTGACCGCGAATACCGGATCAGCCTTTCCCCCGCGACGCTCGATGGCCCGACGGGCCTGCGCACCACGCACCACTGGCACCGCGAGGATGCGCCCGACTATTACGCGCCCGAAGGCCCGCCGCCCGACAGCCATGCCGTGCCCGCCGTCCTGAACTGCGCCTGCCTCTGCGGCGGCGTGGCCTTCAGCCTGCCCGGCCCCGCGGGACAGATCACGGCCTGCCACTGCGACCAGTGCCGCAAGATCTCGGGCGAGTATTCCGCCTCGTTCGACGCTGCGGAAAGCGAACTCAGCTTCACCCGCCGCGCGGGCCTGGCCGAATACGTCACTCCCGGCGGCGGTCGGCGCGGCTTCTGCGGCACCTGCGGCTCGTCGCTGTTCTTCCGCGCGGCCGACGGGGCCTTCTCGGTCGAGGCCGGCTGCGTCACCGGGCCCACCGGCGGACGGCTTTCGGAACACATCTTCACCGCCCGCAAGGGCGACTGGTACGACCTGACAGACGGCCTGCCGCAGAAGCAGGCATGGGAGTAGGACATGGCTGATTTCCCCACCACCGCGCGCGTGGTCATCATCGGCGGCGGCGCGGTCGGCGTGTCGTCGCTGTTCCATCTGGCGAAAGCCGGCTGGACCGACTGCGTGCTGCTGGAAAAGAACGAGCTGACGGCGGGCAGCACCTGGCACGCGGCGGGCAACGTGCCCACCTTCTCGACCTCGTGGTCGCTGATGAACATGCAGCGCTACTCGACCGAGCTTTACCGCGGCCTCGGGGCGGCGGTGGACTACCCGATGAACTACCACGTCACCGGCTCGATCCGCCTCGCCCATACCCGCGAGCGGATGCAGGAATTTGCCCGCGCCATGGGCATGGGCCGGTCGCAGGGCATGGCGCTGGAACTGCTCGGCCCGGACGAGGTCCGGGGCAAGTATCCCTTCCTTGAACTCCACGACCTGCAGGGCGCGCTCTACGACCCCGCCGACGGCGACATCGACCCCGCGCAGCTGACGCAAGCTCTGGCCAAGGGTGCGCGCGACATGGGCGCGACGATCCTGCGCCACACCCCGGCGACGGGGGTGGAACGCCGGAACGGCGAATGGATCGTGCATACCGAAAAAGGCTCTATCCGGGCCGAAATCGTGGTGAACGCCGCAGGCTACTACGCC
>JBJOQI010000148.1:0-2648 GCA_046050045.1 Pseudomonadota bacterium
TCGAACCCCTCGGCCCGCATCCCGGCCAGAAGCGGCGCAATCCAGTCGATCTCTTCCCGGCCCATCGCGCCGCCTTCGCCCGCGTGCGGGTTCAGGCCCGCGACCGCGATACGCGGGGTGGCAATCCCGAAATCGCGGACCAGCCCGTCGCGGGTGATGCGGATGGTCCCGGTCAGAACCTCGGGCGTCAGCGCCCGGGCCACGTCGCGCAGCGCGATATGGATCGTCGCAGGCACCACGCGCAGCTGCGCGCAGGCCAGCATCATCACCACACGCGGCACGCCCGCCAGATGCGCCAGATATTCCGTATGTCCCGGAAAGCCGAAGCCCGCCCCGTCGATCAGCACCTTCTTGTTGATCGGCAGCGTACAGACGGCCGAGGCCTCGCCCGCCCGCGCCAGCGCCACCGCGCGCGCGATCACGTCGATCACGCCTTGCGCATTGCGCGCGTCCGGCTTGCCAGGCAGGGCAGGGGCCGGGAAGGCATGGGGCAGGACCGGCAGGCAGTTGGCCGCCACCCCGGCCGCTTCCGCCGGATGCCCGATCAGGTGATGGTCGGTGCCTTGCGGCAGATGCGCCGGGTCGCCGATCCAGAAGAATGGAACCCCATCGCCCAGCGCCGCCCGCGCCTTGACCGCGATCTCGGCACCGACGCCGGCCGGCTCGCCGCAGGTCAGTGCGACCGGCAGGCCGTCTTTCCCGCTCATTGTCCCTCGACGATGATCGCCCCAGAGACCAGTTCGGCCAGATAGCCGTCGCTCAGCTGGTTGAGCCGCTGGTTCAGCAGTTCCTGCCGCAGCGCATCGTCAACCGGGCCGGCACTCAGGCCAAGACCCTCGACCACCCGGGGCGTTCCGTCCGTGATGGCCGCGCCCAGATCGCCCAGCACCGGCGCGCCGCCCTCGGGCACCGTCGCCGTCCGCGCACAAAGCATCACCAGCAGCGCGCCACCGCCCTGTGCAGCCAGCACCGCGCTTTCGCCCGCATCCAGCGCGGCGATCGTGCCCGCGACATTGCCCGGCAAGCTGCGTTCCTCGACCGACTGGCGCGAGACCGTTGCCCCGGCCTTGCGCGCCTGCGGATAGACCTCGTCACAGCTGCGCGCCTCGGCGCTGATCCGTGCAGCATCGTCAGAGGACAGTCCGACCTGCAGGTAATCAACCGTCACCAGCCCAGGCCCGTCAGTGGCACCGGCATCACTGCCGCGCAACTGGAACAGGGCCACGCCACCGGGGATCACCACCGGTTCACTGACCTGCCCCTGTCCAAGCCCGTTCAGCGCCGCCCGCACCTGCGGCGGCAGGTTCGTCAGCGGCATCCAGCCCAGTGCCCCGCCCGCATCGCGCGACGGCGCGGCTGATCGCTCGCGCGCAGCCTGCGCGAAATCGCCCGACGACCGGATCGTTTCGGCCAGTTCCAGCGCGTCTGCCTGAACCACGCCGAAGCCGCCCTGCTGGGCCGGCAGCACGATCTCTGACAGCAGCACGCGCGGCCCGCGGCCTCGCCCGGCCTCGGCAGAAAGCGCCCGGTCGAGATCGGCCTGGCCGATCACCACGGTGCCGCCGAACTTCGCCCGCACCACCTCGCGCCAGATCAGACCGGCCGACACGAAGTCGCGAAAAGTCTCGGCCTCGACGCCGCCCTGCTTCAGCGCCTCGACGAACTGCTCCGCCGTCAGGTTCGCGCGGCTTGCGAATTCTTCCATTCCCGCCTTCACCTGATCGGCGGTGATGGTGATGCCCAGCTGCTTTGCTGCATCCAGCCGCAGCCGGTCCTCGATCAGCGCGGCACGCGCAGCCTGGTCGATGTCGCCGGGTGCGCGCAGAAGCGTCAGGAACTGCCGCCGCTGGTCATATTCGAAATTCGTCACGATGCTGCCGTTGACCGTGAAGGCCGGGGCGAAGGTTCCGCCCTGCGCCAGCACCGGCCCGCCCAGTCCCGTCAAGGCCAGTCCCGTCACGGCCACAACCGCAAGCGCCAACAGGTGTTTCGCCATCATCGTGCCTGTCTCGTCCCCGTTGGGCTGTTCTCCGCCCGCTTGTTCCCGCCTGTGCCCGAAGGCCCGCATCCCCGCATCCTAACCCCCGCAACTCTGGCGGAAGGACTGCCCGCGTGCCCTCTGGCCGAACCCGTTCAGCGTGAGCTGAAAGTTGAAATCCGTCACCGGATCGACACTAGTCGAGGACGTGAACCGACGCGAGAGGGAAAGATCGAGCTCGGTGCATTCGTTGCGGAACTGAAGCCCGACGCTGGCCTTGGTCGCCTTGTCCGCCTGCAGGTCGTAGCGCGTGCCTGCGGTGCCGGTCCAGCCTTCGGCAAAGGTCCAGCCGGTGTTCAGCGTCAGCTGCCGCGTCGGGATCGGTCGGTCCTGCACCGGGTCGGCAACCTGCCAGATGAAACTGGCGCCAAGGTCGAACCTTTCGCCCCCGTAGCGCAGCCGCAACTCGTTCTGCGTGATGCTCATGTCCTCGTCGATCAGGATGCGGTTCATCAGGTCCAGCCCCTCGGGTCCCTGGTAATGCGCCGCCAGCAGCCAGTCCGACCGGACGCCCGAAAGGCCGGTCCCGGCCGAGAACAGGCCCGGGTCCTCCAGCCGCAGGACCTGCCCCGCGACGATGCCGAAGGACCGGCCGTCTACCTCCAGCCGC
>JBJOQI010000149.1:0-3415 GCA_046050045.1 Pseudomonadota bacterium
AATGGCGACTGCAAGAGAAGTCGAAGCGATGCTCCGCGACGCAGGTTTCGACAGGGTTTCTTCTGTGGATAGAAATGCATGGTACTCGGAGTTCACGAAACAGGAAGTACGTGACCTAGAGGGACCTCTTCGAAACCGGTTGCTGGAAGTTGTGGAAGAAGACTTGTACTTGCACTGGCTTGAGGTGCGAAAGGCTCTGAGAGATTCCGTAAATGTCGGTGCACTGCGCCCGACCCATCTGAGGGGCTTCAAGCCGGTCTAGCACGTCAAAGGGCCAATCACTCGACTGCCTGAACGTCCGGTTCGTCCGCTCAGCCGACATCCAAGAATACGAAGCTACCCCCGGCGCCACACGTGGGTCTTCGACACTTCTGGCCAAGGGCGCGCCAAGTCGCGCCAGCCCCTCACCAGACCTGTAGATGATCGCGGCCGGGCCGGTCGCGATCATCACGGGCGTTCGGTCGTTTGGGGCCCGAGCCGACCGTCACGCGGTCTTGAAGAACTGCTCAGGATCGCCTGCGTCGAGGCCACTGACTTCACCACAATAGCGCCAGCCTGCCTTCGAGAGCAGCCTGCACATCACGGAATTTGATCGGTTGGTGGATGTCCAGACCTCTGGGAACGCGCGTGCGTTATGTGAAAGCAGGCCCGCTCCAAGGCCCTGCCTCCTTGCGTGGGGAGAGACGATGAGTAGCGAAATGAACGGCTTGTCAAAGAAGTAGCCATGGTCAAGGCAGCAGAAGGCTTGGACCTCATTCCGCAACACGGCCACGCTCAGACCACCACGTTCGGCGACTGACCTGATGTAGTCGGCCCTGTGTTTCGACCCGATGTGAGCTTGGTCTATGGTAACCGCGCTGGCGATTTCACTTGGCGCAATCACTGTCCTGATCTCCAAAACAGCCTCCATAGGACCGGGATCGCTCTGTGAGTACCGTGTATCATCGTCAATGTCCGCTTCGTCTGCATAGCAGACCAGGAATACGAAGCGGCCCCAACAGACATCTGCGAGGGCGCCTGACAATATGGGTCGTGCAGCACCCGGCGTCACACATGGGCCTTCGACACTAATGGCAAAGGGCGCGCCACGGCGCGCCCTTTCCTGTTCCGTCGGGGCAGGTCAGCCGCGCAGCGCGCCGCCGGTGGCCTTGGCGACCTTCTCGACGATCTTCGCGGCCACGGCCTCGATCTCGTCCTCGGTCAGGGTCTTTTCCGTGGGTTGCAGCCTGACCGTGATGGCCAGCGACTTCTTGCCCGGACCCATCTGCGCCTCGGCCTTGTCGCCCGTGAACTCGTCGAACACCCGCACGCTGTCGATCAGTGCCTTGTCGGCCCCCTGCGCGGCGTTGACGAGGGTCAGCGCCTCGACCCCGGCATCGACGACAAAGGCAAAGTCGCGCTCGACCGCCTGCAGGTCGGACAGGACCAGCGCGGGCCGCGTCGTGGCGGCGGCCTTGGGGAAGGGCACCTCCTCGACATGGATGGTAAAGGCGACCGCAGGCCCCTTCACGTCCATGGCGCGCAGCACCCGGGGGTGCACCTCGCCGAACTCGGCCATCACGGTCTTGCCCAGCGTCATCGCGCCCGAGCGGCCGGGGTGCCACCAGGCGGGCAGGCTGCGCCCGACCTGCACCCGCTGCGGCGCGCCAAGCGCCGCCAGCACCGCCTCGACATCGGCCTTGGCGTCGAACACATCGACCCCGCGCCGCGATCCGTGCGGATCGCGCGCCGCCGAGGCCCCGACCAGCAGGCCCGTCGCCACCAGCTTCTGCTCGCCCGGCTCGCCGCCGTGGAAGGCGGGCCCGATCTCAAACAGCGCAAGGTCCGCGAACCCCCGCGCCTGATTGCGCGCGGCCGCACGCAGCAGCCCCGGCAGCAGCGACGGGCGCATATGCGTCATCTCGGACGAGATCGGGTTTTCCACCCGCGTCGCCTCACCCCCGCCGCCGAACAGCGCCGCATCCGGCCCGGCGATGAAGCTGTAGGTCACGCATTCGTTGTAGCCGAGCGCCGCCATCGTGCGCCGCGCCATCCGCTCGCGCACCTGCACCGGCGTCAGGATCGCCTTGGGCACCCCCGCCACGGCCCGCGTCAGGGGCTTGCCCTTCAGCTTGGTCAGCGAGGCGATCCGCGCCACCTCCTCGACCAGGTCGGCCTCGCCCAGGATGTCGGGCCGCCAGCTGGGCGGATGCGCCATGTCGCCGTTCAGCCGGAAGCCCAGAGCCTCAAGCGTCGCGCGCTGCACCGCTTCGGGGATGTCCATGCCCACAAGGCTGATGACCCGCGCCGGGTCGAGCCGGTAGGCCCGGTCCGTGTCGGGCACCGCGCCGTCCATCACCACCTCCGACGCCTCGCCGCCGCAGAGGTCGAGCACCATCCGCGTCGCAGCCTCCAGCCCCGGCAGGGTGAAGGCCGGATCGACGCCACGTTCGAACCGGTAGCGCGCGTCCGAGTTGATCTTCAGCGCGCGGCCCGTGGCGGCAATGGTGATCGGGTCCCAGTAGGCGCTTTCGAGGAAGACGTTGACCGTGCCCTCGGTGCAGCCCGAAAGCTCGCCACCCATGATCCCGGCCAGGCTTTCCGGCCCCTGATCGTCGGAAATCACCATCTGCCCCGCCTGCAGGGCATAGGTCTTGCCGTCGAGCGCGAGCAACTCCTCGCCACCCGCCGCGGGATGGATGCGCAGGCCCCCCTTCACCGTGTCGGCGTCGAACACATGCAGGGGCCGGTTCAGCGCAAAGGTGAAGAAGTTGGTGATGTCGACCAGGGCCGAGATCGGGCGCAACCCGATGGCCGTCAGCCGCGCCTGCAGCCAGGCGGGCGAAGGGCCGTTCTTCACGCCCCGGATCACCCGGCCGGCGAAGAGCGGGCAGCCCTTGGCCTTCAGGCCCGCGTCAATCGTCACACCGATCGGGCTGGCGAAGGCCCCCTGCACCGGCGCGATGTCCATGGGCTTCAGCCTGCCCAGACCTCGCGCCGCCAGATCGCGCGCGATGCCGCGCACGCCCAGCGCATCGGGGCGGTTCGGGGTGATCTTGATGTGCACCATCGGGTCCACCGCCTCGGGTCGGTTCGCGGCCAGCCAGTCGACGAACCTTTGGCCGACCTCGCCCGAGGGCAGCTCGATGATGCCGTTGTGTTCGTCCGACAGCTCCAGCTCGCGCTCGGACGCCATCATGCCGTGGCTTTCGACGCCCCGGATCTTGCCCACGCCCAGCGTGACGTCGATCCCCGGCACGTAATCGCCGGGCTTGCACAGCACCACCGTGATCCCCGCCCGCGCATTCGGCGCGCCGCAGACGATCTGCTTTTCGCCCTCGTCGGTCAGCACCCGGCAGACCCGCAGCCGGTCGGCGTCGGGGTGCTGTTCGGCATGGAGCACCTTGGCCAGCGTGAAGGACGCAAGCTTCGCGCC
>JBJOQI010000150.1:0-7053 GCA_046050045.1 Pseudomonadota bacterium
CGAGAAGTCGGCCAGCGCGTCGAAGCACTGGGCGGGGCGGAGGTTGGCATAGAGATCCATCTCCTTGCGCAGCCGCAGCAGCCCGCGTTCCGGCTTCACCGAAAAGTCGAGGTTGTCGTACTTCGGCCCGCCCACCGCGCCGAGCAGGACGGCGTCGACGGCCTGCGCCTTGGCCATCGTCTCGTCGGTCAGGGGCACGCCGTGGGCGTCATAGGCCGAGCCGCCCACGAGGTCTTCAGAGACGTTGAAGCGGACGCCGCGCCGGTCGCCCATCCAGGCGATGATCTTCTTCACCTCGGCCATGACTTCGGGGCCGATGCCGTCGCCGGCGAGGATGAGGAGGGAAGGGTTTGCCACGGGCGCGTCTCCGGTCTGGAAAGGATCGCGCCGGGGGTTAGCCGAGGGGTGCCGCCCGGTCAAGGTGGGGAAGTGGGGGCTGGGCAGGTGTCCCACGGTGGGACGCCTGATAAAAGTAAACGCGATCAATGCTTTGAGGTTTCAGTAAGGGTTTCTTAGGAATTGCCCGCCGCGGTCAGTCGGTCTCGACGTCCACCCAGACCAGCCGGTGGCGCGAGGCGAGCGTCGCCTCGGCTGCGGCGGGGTCGCCGGGCGCGGGCCACCAGACGCCCGAGGCCGAGACGCGCAGGTCGGCCGAGGGGAGGACATAATCGACGCGCAGGTTACCGGGGCCGGGGGTGCCTGCGTCGGAGGTTTCCGGCCAGTCGGCGGTGTCGAGGGCCGGATCGCCCGCCTGTCCGGGCGTGGCCGCGGCAGCGCCGCCGGAGCTGGCGGGGCGGGGGTCTTGCAGGCGGGGGTCGGACAGCAGGGACAAGAGTGCATCGGCCCGCCCTTCGCCGTCCGCCGGGTCGAGGTTGGCATTGCCGATCAGGACGAAGGGGGCCTGCGGTGGCGCCTCGGACAGGGCACCCTCCAGCAGCCGCAGCCAGATCGCGGCCTCGTCATGGTTGCGGCGGCCGTTCCGGTCCTCTGCCCCGTCAAAGACCGGAGGCGTTGCCTGCCAGGCGAGCAGCGTGAGCCGGTCGCCCGACGGAAGCAGGACCGGAACCACCCAATGCCCGGTCGAGGACAGGCGCTGCACCTCTTGCGCGGCAGGGGAAAGGCCCGCGCCGTCGATGAGGTGGCCCGGAAGGTCGCGCCAGAGACGGCCGGACAGGTCGGTGACGCCCGCGGTGTCGACCGGCAGGCGCGACAGGATCGCCATGCCGCCCTGGCCCGAGAACTGCCCCCAGCCCTGCGCATCGCCGGGGCCGCGCAACCGCCCGTCGCCGTCGAGGTCGGCTTCGGTCATCAATCCGGTATTCGGACGCAAGGACAGGCTGTAGGCAAAACCGGCGCCGCGACGGGTCAGCAGCTGATTGAAGGCGGCAAGTGCCAGAAGATCGAGATCCCAGTCGAAGCCGGTCAGCAGCAGCACGTCGGGACTGGCCATCGCGATGACCGATGCGGCAGCGAGCACCTGCGCATCCTCGCCCCGCTGGATGTCGCGCAGCAAAAGGCCGGGGCCGTCGCGCGACAATTCGCTGTGGAAGGTGGCGATGCGCAGGGTTTCGGCCCCGGCCGGGGCCGAAAGGAGCAGTGCGATCAGGCCGGCAGCAGGTCCGCGTCGGCCGCAAAGGCGTTGCGCTTGCGCTTTTCGTCGATCATCTGGGCGATCCGGCCCATGGCCACGCCGCGCATGAAGAGAGAGGCGGGAAGGAAGGCCCATGCCGTCATCGTCCAGATCAGGGTCTGGGGGCTTTCAAGCGTGACAGGCTCGAAGGCGAGCGAGGCAATCTTGACGGCCGCCGGGACGATGAATGGCAGCAGAAACCCTAACGCAATGTTAAAGCGCGCATCCCGCTGAAGCCGCTCGACGACATCGCCGCCGGTGGTCGGGTCGAAGGTCGGCAGGTTGATCCAGACGTTGAAGGTGCCCATCTTCGCCGGCCAGCCGATGAAGCGCATGGCTGCGATGAAGAAGACCAGCGTCAGGAGCGAGATCGCATAGCTGATGCCCGCCGCGGTGCGGACAAGGATGAGGTGCGGCAGCGACATGTCCTCGGGCAGCATCAGAACGACGAGGCGCACCGGGCTGTAGGGCACGTCGATCGCCTCGCCCAGCTTGTTGCCCAGAACCTCGATGAAGCTGGTCAGGGTCGTGGGTTCGGTCTGGCCGCGCACGATCGAGGACAAGAGCAGGACGGTTGCGAACAGCGACAGGAAGCGCAGCCGGTTGAACGGCGGTGCATCGCGGAACTCGACCAGGCCGGGGTAGGTCGAGGCATATTCGAAGAAGGTCAGCGCCGCAGCGAAGAGCGCGACGAGGGCGACGATCTGGGTCGTGTCATGGGTGACGCCGGGCAGCATCAGGGACGGCGTGGCGACCAGCACCATGACGAGGATTGCGCGCACGAAAGCGCCTGTGATCTGTGAGACCACGTTCCTACCCCTTCAGCCCGTTCAGGTCCGGTACATTGCCGGCCCCGTTTGACAGCCTGAGTGCGCCCGCACGGACGCCCTGCCTCTTGTGAAACGGATTAGTGCCCACCTGCAGCTCCCCTGGCAACTTGGAGACTCGTATAGGCTCTGATTTTAGACCTTTTCGTGTTCTAACTGGTGCCTCATTGCATCATTTTCCGTACGACTTTGCGCTATGGTTTCCGAAAAGGAAAAAGCCGCCCCGAGCGGGCGGCTTCAGCAGCAGGCGGGCAGACCGGGAAAGGTCAGACCCAGGGGCGCGACTGGGCGGCGGCCTTTTCAAAGCTGTCGATCGCGGTGGCCTTTTCCAGCGTCAGGCCGATATCGTCCAGGCCGTTGAGAAGGCAGTGCTTCTTGAAGGCATCGACCTCGAAGGTGAAGCTGCGTCCGTCGGATGCCGTGACCGTCTGCGACGGCAGGTCGACGGTGATGCGGGCGTTCGCGCCCTTGCGGGCGTCGTCCATCAGCACATCCACCGCCGCTTGCGGAAGCACGATAGGCAGGATGCCGTTCTTGAAGCAGGTGTTGAAGAAGATGTCGGCGAAGCTGGTCGAGATGACACAACGGATGCCGAAGTCCAGCAGCGCCCAGGGCGCGTGTTCGCGCGACGAGCCGCACCCGAAGTTGTCGCCCGCGACGATGATCTCGGCCTTGCGGTAGGCCGGCTGGTTCAGCACGAAGTCCGGGATTTCCTGCCCCTCGGGGGTATAGCGCATCTCGTCGAACAGGTTCTTGCCAAGGCCAGAACGCTTGATCGTCTTGAGGAACTGCTTGGGGATGATCATGTCGGTGTCGATATTCACCAGCGGCATGGGCGCCGCGACACCGGTCAGGGTGGTGAACTTGTCCATGTCAGGTCTCCGCACGGGGTAAGGAAGCTGCCCGCCGACCTAACGGAGGCGCGGGCGGATTTCCAGCGCAAACCGCTCAGCCGCGGCGGCGGCGGCGCAGCAGGGCGAGCGCGCCCAGACCGGCCGCCATCAGGTAGGCGGCGGCGGGCAGCGGCACCTCGGGCGGGGGCAGGGTCGTGACCTGCACGCTGGCCTGCAGGTAAAGCGAGCGCTTGCGGTTCTCGGGCGTCAGCAGCGAAGTGATGATCGGTCCGCCGAGCTTGCGCACGAAACCGTCGATCAGGATGGTGAAGACGGTCGTGCCCTGGGTGATGACCAGCGGCGCGCCGGTCAGCTGCGAGATGGTGATCAGGTCGCCGCAGGGCCGGCTGGTGCCGCGCGGGCAGACGCCCTTGTTCGGGGTCTCGTCATGGGTGAAGCGGAACGAGCTTGCCAGACTAAAGGCCTGACCGTTTGCAGTGCCGGTCAGGTTCAGCGAGAGGTCGGAACGCTTCAGGTTGGTCGAGGGCGTCCAGATCGTGCCGTTGGTGTGGGTGTAGCGGCCGAGCAGGAAGCTTCCGGCACCGGTCTGGGTGATGCCGCCCGATTGCGCGAAGTCATATCCGCTGCGCGTGGTGTTGCCGCTGGCGGCCACGCCCCAGCGGATCGACGAGGTGCCCTCGCCGGTCAGTTTGCCCCAGTTGGTGGGAGAGGTCCTGGAATTGCCCCAAGTGCCGTCGATGGTGTCGACGGTCAAAGTGGCTGCGCCTGCCTCGGTCAGCGACAGAGACAGCACGACGGCCAGAAGAATGGCACCCAAACGACCCAGCATTCGTTACTCCGACACACCGCCCGGATTTTTTCGGCACACCCAACAATCGTGCCGTAATGTTTCCGGAGCGCGTTATCAGAATGTGGCAGGATTGCGACGGCGTGAATACGAATACCTGAAAACAGATCGTTTCCTGCCACATTAATGCCATAGTTTTCACGCCGGACGCGTGAATCAATCCCGCGACGCACAACCGCAGCGCGAAAAGAAATGGGGCGCCGGCTGGTGCCGACGCCCGATTCGCCCCGTTTTGCGGGGATCAGTCGCTGGGTCTGTTCAGGTCAGGCGGCGCGCCGCTTGCGGGCCACGGCGAGCGTGCCGAGAGCACCGATCAACAGCAGGCCGCCCGCCGGCAGCGGAACCGGTGCCGGGATCGCCTCTTCCAGGATGGTCGCCTGCAGCAGCAGCGTGCGGCTCGCACCCGGGCGCAGGAAGAACTGCGTCAGGATCGGGCTGCCGGGATGCTCAAGGAACCCGTCGAGGATCAGCGTGAACAGCGAATTGCCGCTCTGGACCGTGAACGGCGACGCAAGTACCGGAATAATATCGATAAAGCGCGAGCAGCTCCGCAGTCCGCAGGTGGTCGACTTGGCAAAGTTGAACATCTGCGTGAAGGAGAAGGCCTGGCCACCGGCCATTCCGTTCACCGTGATCGACGCAGAGGTCTGAGACAGCGGCCCGGTCTTGGGCCGCGTGTAGGTCAGGCTTCCCAGGATCAGCGTCGTGTCATCCGACACGGTCGCCGTCTGGCCCGCGAACTGCGACCCGCCGTCGACCGACGTGATGTCGATCGTCGATGCCCCCACCGACGATCCGGCGAGTGCGAGTGCAAACGCGACGAAGAGAGACTTCAATCCGTTCATCTTACAACCTCACTAAAGGCCACAACCGGAAGTTGTAACCGCGCCCCCGAGGAATCCTTAACAGAAAAGCCGCCCCGGCACAATTGGCGGGGCGGCTTCCTATTGGTTGCAAAACGGAAAGAGTGCCCTTCTTGCAAGCCCTTGCGATCAGGCAAAGGTCCGGATGTCGGTGAGTCGTCCGGTCACGGCGGCGGCGGCGGCCATGGCCGGGCTCATCAGGTGGGTGCGCCCGCCGCGACCCTGACGGCCTTCGAAGTTGCGGTTCGACGTGGCCGCGCAGCGCTCGCCGGGCGAGAGCTGATCGGGGTTCATCGCAAGGCACATCGAGCAGCCTGCCAGACGCCATTCGAAACCGGCGTCGATGAAGATCTGGGCCAGGCCCTCTTCCTCGGCCTGGGCGCGGACAAGGCCGGACCCCGGCACGACCATCGCACGCATCCCGTCCTTGACCTTGCGGCCCTTGAGCACGGCGGCGGCGGCACGCAGGTCCTCGATCCGGCCATTGGTGCAGGAGCCGATGAAGACGGTGTCGATCTCGATGTCCTGCAGCTTCTGGCCGGGCTTAAGGCCCATGTAGTCGAGCGACCGGCGCGCCGCCTCGACCTTGCCGCCGGCGAAGTCCTCGGGGTTCGGCACGCTGCCGGTAATCGGCAGCACGTCCTCGGGCGAGGTGCCCCAGGTCACGACGGGGGCGATGTCCTCGCCCTTCAGCGTCACCACCTTGTCGAAATGCGCGCCCTCGTCGGTGTAAAGCGTTTTCCACCAGGCCATCGCGGCTTCCCAGGCGGCGCCCTTCGGCGCGTGCGGGCGGCCCATGACATAGGCAAAGGTCTTTTCGTCGGGCGCGATCAGGCCGGCGCGGGCGCCGCCCTCGATGGCCATGTTGCAGACGGTCATGCGGCCTTCCATCGACAGCTCGCGGATCGCCTGGCCGCAGTATTCGATGACATGGCCGTTGCCGCCGGCGGTGCCTGTCGCGCCGATGACCGACAGGGTGATGTCCTTGGCCGTGACGCCGGGGCGCAGCGACCCGGTGATCTCGACCTTCATGTTTTTCGATTTCTTCTGGATCAGCGTCTGGGTCGCCAGAACGTGTTCTACCTCTGACGTGCCGATGCCGTGGGCCAGCGCACCGAAGGCGCCGTGGGTCGCGGTGTGGCTGTCGCCGCAGACGACGGTCATGCCCGGCAGCGTCCAGCCCTGTTCCGGGCCGACGATGTGGACGATGCCCTGACGGACGTCCGACACCGGGTAGTAGTGGATGCCGAAATCCTTGGCGTTCTTGTCAAGCGCCGCCACCTGGATGCGGCTTTCCTCTGGCATCTGCGCCGGGTTTTCGCGGCCCTGGGTGGTGGGCACGTTATGGTCGGGCACGGCGATGGTCTTGTCCGGCGCGCGGACCTTGCGGCCGGTCATGCGCAGCCCTTCGAAGGCCTGGGGCGAGGTCACCTCGTGCACCAGATGGCGGTCGATATAGAGCAGGCAGGTGCCGTCCTCGGCCTGATGGGCGACGTGGGCGTCCCAGATCTTGTCGTAAAGCGTCTTCGGGTTGGTGGTCATGGCGATACCTCGGGAATGGGTTGGATGGCGGCGGCGCAAGGCCGCGACAGGCCGGCGTGCCTAGGGCAGCCGCGCAAGGGCGCTTTTCATTGCCCCGAAGAAGCGCCAGGGAAGGCGCGACCGGTCATCCATGTCGAAGATCCGTTTCATGGCCGCGGATATATGAGGTTGGCGGCGATCAGGCAAGCAAAGCCCGCGAGGCCCCGGCCGGTCGGGGCTGGCAGGGCCCGGGCGAACGGCTATGCTGCCGCCCATGCTGCGGATCGACGACACCATCACCATTGCCGACTGGGAACTGACCGAGAGCTTCTCGCGCAGTCAGGGCCCGGGCGGGCAGAACGTGAACAAGGTCTCGACCGCCGTCGACCTGCGGTTCGAGGCCGAGCGCAGCCCGCATCTGCCTGCGCCGGTCAAGGCGCGGCTGACGCGGCTGGCCGGCAGTCGCTGGACGGCGGAAGGCGCGATCCTGATCCGGGTCGAGGAAACGCGC
>JBJOQI010000151.1:0-2974 GCA_046050045.1 Pseudomonadota bacterium
TGGCCGACAACGTGGTCGACATCCAGTCGAACAACGGCTTCTACAACGGCTTCTGCCTGCACGCGAACAACTACATTTCCATCAACCAGAACAACTACTTCGAGGCCGGGACGGTCGTGTCGATGCCAAACATCGACAACCTGGACCTGCCGGCCTCGGGCTTCGCCAAGAACGACGGCTTGCAGGAGGCGCTGCGGAACTCGTTCTACAACATCCGCGTGCTGAACCGGATCGACGACATCATCGAAGGGCTTCAGTCGGCCGATGCCGACTATGTGCCCGACTACATCACCAATACGGCGCTCATCACCATCTCGGGCAAGAAGAAGGTCGCTCCGTCGAACTTCACGACCGGACGCATCCACTCTGTGAATTGCTCGGGCAACAAGCTGACGCTTGATCCGGGCACTTATTCCAGAATGGTGATCCTGACCGGCTGCCCGGTGACCTTCGCGAACGGCACGATCCTCGAGGACGTCATCTTCGGCAATACCAGCACCGATGCGCAGGCCTTCTATGCCTCGCATGTGCAACTTGGAAAGGATGACAATTGTGCGATGGGTGGCGGCACGCAGCTGGTGACCTACGGCGGCATGAAGATCGCGTCCGACCTGCAGGCCTTCGGCGCGCAGATCCTTGCCCACAAGAGCGTCTATTTCACCGCCAACGCCGACGGGCTGGAAGGTGTGTCGATCGTCTCGGGCGAAGACATTTCGGGCACGTCCAACATGACGATGGGCCAGTGCGGCACCGGCATGGAAGACAACTTCGAGGTCGATTACTACCGCATCGTCGGGTGACCCTCGTCCCGGGTGCGGCAGGCAGGCTCCGCCGGAAACGGCGGGGCCTGCCGCGTTTCTCGCCGCGTGCCCGGCGTAAAACGACGTCGCATGTCGCACGTGGCGCGGGACAGGCTGGCAAGCCCTTGCTATCGTGGCCGAAACCCGGCGTATCCAGCACAGTCCGGGAAAGCGGGCGGAGGCAGCGATGCGGTATTCCGGTCTGAAGGTCATCACCGAAGGGCTCTTCGGCAATTCCGGCTGGAAGCCCGTCTGGCGCGATCCCGAGCCCAAGGCCGAGTATGATGTGATCATCATCGGCGGCGGCGGCCACGGGCTGTCGACGGCCTATTACCTGGCTAAGAACCACGGGCTGACCAATGTCGCGGTGCTGGAAAAGGGCTACCTCGGCGGGGGCAACGTCGGGCGCAACACCACCATCGTGCGCGCCAACTACTTCCTGCCCGGCAACCAGGAGTTCTACAGCCATTCCCTGAAGCTCTGGGAAGGGCTGGAGCGTGACCTGAACTACAACGTGATGCACAGCCAGCGCGGGCTGATCAACCTGTTCCACTCCGACGGGCAGCGCGACGCCTTCGTGCGGCGCGGCAATGCGATGGTCAACCAGGGCGACGACGCGATCCTGCTGGACCGCGAGGGGGTCAGGAAGCACCTGCCATACCTCGACTTCGACAATACCCGTTTCCCGATCTACGGCGGCCTGCTGCACCCGCGCGGCGGCTCGGCGCGGCATGACGCCGTGGCCTGGGGCTATGCGCGCGGCGCCGACAGCCGGGGTGTGGACCTGATCCAGAACTGCGAGGTCACGGGCATCGACATCCAGAACGGCAAGGTGACGGGCGTGCAGACCACGCGCGGCGCGATCCGGGCCAGAAAGGTGGGCATCGTCGTCGCGGGGCGTTCGTCACAGGTCGCCGCGATGGCCGGGATGCGCCTGCCCATCGAAAGCCACATCCTGCAGGCCTTCGTGACCGAGGGGCTGAAGCCGGTGATCCACCATGTCATCAGCTTCGGCATGGGGCACTTCTACATCAGCCAGTCCGACAAGGGAGGGCTGGTCTTTGGTGGTGACCTCGACTTCTATGCCAGCTACGCCGCGCGGGGGAACCTGCCGATGGTCGAACATGTGATGGAGGCGGGCATGACGCTGATGCCGATGATCGGCAAGGCGAAGGTGCTGCGCAGTTGGGGCGGCATCATGGACATGTCGCCCGACGGCTCGCCCGTCATCGACAAGACCCACATCGACGGCCTGTTCATCGACTGCGGCTGGAACTACGGCGGCTTCAAGGCCGTGCCCGCCAGCGGCTGGTGCATGGCGCACCTGATGGCGACCGGAGAGTCGCACCCCGTCGCCCGCCGCTTCCGGCTTGACCGTTTCCGCACCGGCCATCTTCTCGACGAGGAAGGCACGGGCAGCCAGCACAATTTGCACTGAGATGACGATGGTCCTTTCACCGGCAGCCCCCCACCCCAACCCTCCCCACAAGGGGGAGGGGGCCCGTTGCGCCGCGTGCTCCCGGGGCGTTTCGCCCGGCGGGGGGGCGCTTCCCTCCCCCTCGCGGGGAGGGAGAGGGTGGGGGGCACCCCGGACCGGAGAGACACCATGCGCGTAACCTGCCCCCTCTGCGGCACCCGCGACCGGCGCGAGTTCTACTATTACGGCGCGTCCGATTATCTGAACCGCCCCGCCGTGGGTGCGGGCGACGCCGCCTGGGACGACTACCTGCACCTGCGCGACAACACGGCCGGGGTGACGCGCGACCTTTGGTATCATGAGACCGGCTGTTCGGCCTGGATCGAGGTGACCCGCAACACGGTCACGCATGAAATCCTGTCGTCGCGGCTTGTGGCGGATCGCGGAGCCTCCGGCGGGGATATTTCGCCAAGGAAGACGCCCGTGCGCGCCAGAACCGCGAAGACCGCGGCGGCACCGGCGCCGGTGCCCAAGCCGCGCGCCCCGCGCAAGCCGAAAGGCGGTGCCGCATGAGGATCGAGGGCAAGGGCCTGATCGACCGCCGCGTGACGGCGGGCTTCCGTTTCGACGGGCGCGACTACATCGGGTTCGAGGGCGATACGCTCGCCTCGGCCCTTCTGGGCGAGGGCGTGCGCGTGATGGCGCGGTCCTTCAAGTATCACCGCCCGCGCGGGCCGCTGACGGCGGGGCCCGAGGA
>JBJOQI010000152.1:0-6978 GCA_046050045.1 Pseudomonadota bacterium
CGTGTCGAAATAGCCCGGGGCGATGGCGTTGCAATTGAGCCCGTGCTTCGCCCAGTCCGTCGCCATGCCCTTGGTCAGGTTGCCGACCGCCCCCTTGGTCGCCGTATAGGGCGCGATGCCCGGCCGGGCGAGGGCCGTCTGCACCGAGGCGATATTGATGATCTTGCCGCGCCCCCGGCCGATCATATGGCGGGCGCAGGCCTGTCCGACATTGAAGACCGACGCGATATTGGTCTGCAAGAGGCGCTGGAAGGCCTCCTCGGGAAAGTCCTCCAGAGGCCCGCGATGCTGCATCCCGGCGTTGTTCACCAGGATGTCGATGGGGTTGCCTGCGGCCTCGAAGGCGTCGATGGCGGTGCGCACCGCTGCGTGGTCGGTGGCGTCGAAGGCAAGCGTCTGCGCGCCGGGGATCAGCGCGGCGGCGGCGGCAAGGCGCGCCGGGTCGCGCCCGTTCAGCACCACGGCCGCGCCGGCCGCGGCCAGACCCTGCGCCAGGGCAAGGCCGATGCCCTGCGACGAGCCGGTGACCAGCGCGCGTTTCCCGGTCAGGTCGAAAAGTTGCAGTCCCAAGTCCGCCTCCCGTTCACTTCGCTCTCGACAAGCGCAGGTGCGACTGTTTATGTTATCGATAACACAGCCTGTCAAGCACCGACGAGGAATTCCATGTCCAAACCGCAGGTCCTGCAAGTCGGCCCCGTTCCGGATTGGGATCAGGACCCGCTGGATGCCGCCTACACCATCCACCGATGGTGGGAGGCGACCGACAAGGACGCGCTTCTGGCCAGGGTCGGGCCCGAGATCCGCGCGATTGCCACCCGGGGCGACCTTGGGGCGTCAGCGGCCATGATTGCCGCCTGCCCGAAGCTCGAGATGATCTCGGTCTTTGGCGTGGGCTATGACGCGGTGCACCTCGCGTCCTGCCGGGCGCGCGGGATCCGCGTCAGCAACACCCCCGACGTGCTGACCGAGGATGTCGCCGACCTTGCCGTGGCGATGCTGCTGGCCCTGGTGCGGCGGGTCGGTCCGGCCGAGGCCTGGGTGCGGTCGGGCGACTGGGCCGCAAAGGGCGTGCCGCCGCTGACCCGCAAGGTGTCGGGCAGCCGGGCGGGCATCCTTGGCCTGGGCCGGATCGGCATGGCCATCGCGCGGCGGCTGCAGGGCTTTGGCATGGACATCGCCTATTCCGCCCGCACCCCGAAGCCGGGGGCCGAGGGCTGGGACTACATCCCCGACGCGGTCGCGCTGGCCGAACGGTCCGACCACCTGTTCGTCGCGCTGGCCGCCACGCCCGACACCCGCCACATCGTCAACGCTCGCGTGCTGCAGGCGCTGGGCCGCGACGGCACCGTGATCAACATCAGCCGCGCTGCGAACGTCGACGAGGCCGCCCTTCTTGACGCGCTGGAAGCGGGCCGGATCGCCGGGGCCGCCCTTGACGTCTTCGACGGCGAGCCGAACCTCAACCCGCGCTTCCTGACTGCGCCGAACATGCTGTTGCAGCCGCATCACGGGTCGGGCACCGTCGAGACGCGCAAGGCCATGGGCAAGCTGATGCGCGACAACCTGACCGCGCATTTCGCGGGCCGCCCCCTGCTGACGCCGGTGCCGCTGTGAAGGCCATCGTCATCCACGCCGCGAAGGATCTGCGGATCGAGGACCGGCCCGAGGGGATCCCCGGCCCGGGGCAGTTGCGCCTGCGGCTGGCGACCGGTGGGGTCTGCGGGTCGGACCTGCACTATTACAACCACGGCGGCTTCGGCGCGGTGCGCCTGCGCGAGCCGATGATCCTGGGCCATGAGGTCTCGGCCCGGGTCGAGGGGATCGGTCCGGGTGTGACCGGCTTTGCCGAGGGGCAACTGGTGGCCGTCTCGCCCTCGCGGCCCTGTGGCGGGTGCCGGTACTGCCTGGAGGGGCTGCCAAACCAGTGTCTGAACATGCGCTTTTACGGCAGCGCCATGCCCTTTCCGCATATCCAGGGGGCGTTTTCCGAAGTGCTGGTGGCCGACGCCACGCAATGCGTGGACGCAACCGGGCTGACGGCCGGACAGGCCGCGATGGCCGAGCCGCTGGCGGTGACGCTGCATGCCACCACCCGCGCCGGGACGATGTTGGGCAAGCGGGTGCTGGTGACGGGGTGCGGCCCGATCGGGGTGCTGTCGATCCTGGCTGCGCGCCGCGCCGGGGCGGCCGAGATCGTGGCGACGGACCTGTCGGACTTTACCCTGGCGCTGGCGGCGCAGGTGGGGGCGGACCGGGTGATCAACAGCGGGCGCGAGCCGGATGCGCTGGCGGCCTATGCCGCCGACAAGGGCTATTTCGACGTGCTTTACGAATGCACCGGCGTTGCGGCGGCCCTTGCGGGCGGCATTGCCGCGCTGCGGCCGCGGGGCGTGATCCTGCAGCTTGGCCTTGGCGGCGACATGAGCCTGCCGATGATGGCGATCACCGCCAAGGAGCTGGACCTGCGCGGGTCGTTCCGCTTCCACGCCGAGTTCGCAACCGGCGTGGCTCTGATGCGGGCCGGGTTGATCGACGTGACGCCGCTGATTACCCATACGGTGCCGCTGGCCGAGGCCGAGACGGCATTCAGGCTTGCCTCCGACCGCGGGCAGGCGATGAAGGCCCAGATCACCTTCGCGGGCTGAGGGAGGAAGCGATGTCGTTCTTCGAAGTCCACGATCCGGTCTTTGCGACCTATGTGCTGGGCAATGCGCCGCTGAAGCGGCTGGCGACCGGGTTCGACTGGGTCGAGGGACCGGTCTGGTTCGGCGACATGGGGTGCCTGCTGTTTTCCGATATTCCGAGCAACCGGATCCTGCGGCTGGACGATCAGGGCGTTTCGACCTTTCGCGCGCCCTCGAACTATTCGAACGGGCATACGCGCGACCATCAGGGACGGCTTGTCAGCTGCGAGCATGGCACCCGCCGCGTCACCCGGACCGAGCATGACGGGACGATCACCGTCATTGCCGACGGCTACGACGGCAAGCCGCTGAACAGCCCCAACGACGTGGTTGTCGCCCGTGACGGGTCGATCTGGTTCAGCGATCCGCATTACGGCATCGGGACGGACTACGAAGGCTACCGCGCCGCGCAGGAGCTTCCCTGTTCGGTCTATCGCGTCAGCCCCGGGGGCGGGATCGAGGCGGTGATCACCGACATGGCCTGCCCGAACGGGCTGGCCTTCAGCCCGGATGAAAGCCGTCTCTATGTGGCCGACACCGGGCGGATGTTCACCTCTGACCGGCAATACATCCGGGTCTTCGACATCGAGGCCGGCAGGCCGGTCCGCGGGCGGGATTTCCACGAGATCGCGCCGGGCTGTGCCGACGGGATGCGGGTGGACAGCGATGGCAATCTCTGGTCCTCGGCTGGGGACGGGGTGCATTGCCTGGCACCGGACGGGCGGTTGCTGGGCAGGATCCTGGTGCCCGAGCGGGTCTCGAACCTCTGTTTCGGGGGGCGGGCCAAGCACCGGCTGTTCATCACCGCGACGACCAGCGTCTATTCGGTGATCCTGAACCGCCGGGGCATCCAGGCGCCCTGACGGGCAACCCGGTCAGGCGGTTTCGCCGGGCACGAGGCGGGTCGGAACCACGGTGATGTCCTGCCCGGCCTCGCCCTTGAGCCGCGCCACCAGCGCCTCGGCCGCGGCCTTGCCGATGGCGGTCGTGGGGACCGAGGTAGTCGTCAGACGGCGCGGCAGGATCGAGGCCGCCTCCATCCCGCCCCAGCCGACGATGCCGATGTCTTCGGGAACCCTCAGGCCGCGCGCCTGGGCATAGGCCAGACCGCCGATCGCCATCTCGTCGTTGTGGAAATAGACCACGTCGATGTCGCGCCGCCGGGTGAGCAGCGTCTCGAGCCCGTAGTAGCCGGCATAGAAGCCCGGCGCGTCGTTCAGAACCTCGGCGTCGATCAGCGGGTGGCCGGCGCGGGCCAGCGCGTCGCGGAAGCCGTCAAGCCGGGCCGCCCCCATCACGTCGGACCGGGCGAGGGCACCGACGAAACCCGCGCGCGTGCGGCCGCGGCGGATCAGGTGCTGGCCGATCTCGGCGCCGCAGTCGAAATGCGAAAAACCGACCGACATGTCGATCGGACTGGTGGTCAGGTCCCAGATCTCGACCACCGGCAGGGACGAGCGGCGCAGAAGCTCGACCGTCGCGGGCGTGTGGGTGCGCCCCGACAGGATCAGCCCGGCAGGGCGCCAGCTGACGACCTGGCGGACCCAGGCCTCTTCCTCGGCGGCGGAATGATCGTTGGCGCCGATCATCAGCTGATAGCCGAGCCGGCTGAGGGCGCGGTCGACCCCGTCGAGCACATGGGCGAAGAGGCCCGAGGTCAGGCGCGGCACGCACATGCCCACGAGCGTGCTGGGCTTGTCGCCGCCAAAGGCCGCGGCGAGCCGGTTCGGGACATAGCCCAGAAGCTCGGCCTGGCGCAGCACCCGGTCGCGGGTTTCGTCGGAAAATCCCGTGCCGCCGCGCAGCACGCGGCTGACCGTCATCTTCGAGACGCCCGAGGCCCGGGCGATGTCTTCGAGATTGGCCTTCATCGGGTTCTCCGCCGGCCCGCGAGGGCCGGGCCGTCAGCAATGTTATCGATAACTTTTTTCTTGACTCACGGGTTTGCTCGCGTCATTCAGGTTACGTTACCGGTAAACTTGGCGCAAGCCGGACCGGTATCGAGGGGGGAGAAACCGCATGGAACCGTCTGCCGACGGGCTGTTCTTTGACCGGATCGTCAAGTCGTTCGGGGGCACCCGGGCGCTGAAGGGCGTGTCGCTGAAAGTGGCGCGCGGCGAGATCGTGGCCCTTCTGGGCGAGAACGGTGCGGGAAAATCCACCCTGATCAAGGTGCTGGGCGGCATTCACCGGCCCGACGAGGGCGGCGTCTTCATCGACGGCGCGGCCTATGCCCACGAGGCGGGCCGGGCGGGAGGGCAGAAGGTCGCCTTCATCCACCAGGACCTCGGCCTGATCGAATGGATGAGCGTGGCCGAGAACATCGCGCTGGCGCTGGGCTACCAGCGCCGTGGCCGCCGGATCGACTGGACCGCGACCGAGGCCCGCGCCGATGCGGCGCTGAAGCTGGTCGAGGCCGAGTTCCCCTCGACCGCGCGGGTGGCAAGCCTGACGCGCACGCAGAAGTCGCTGGTGGCGATTGCCCGGGCGCTGGCTGCCGACTGCGATTTCCTGGTGCTGGACGAGCCGACCGCGAGCCTTCCCGCCGACGAGGTGGAGCGCCTCTTTGCGGCACTGCGTCCGCTGAAGTCGAAGGGCGTGGGCATGATCTATGTCAGCCACCGGCTGGACGAGATCTTCCGCATCGCCGACCGCGTGGCCGTGCTGCGCGACGGGCAGATGGTCGGGATGCGTCCGATCGGGCACACGACGCCCGAGGAACTGGTCAGCCTGATCGTCGGCCGCAAGGCGCGCGAGATCGCCCGGCCCGCGGTGCAGGACGGCCCGGCCATCCTGACGGTCGAGGGCCTGCGCACGCCCGCCGTCGGCCCGGTCAGCTTCCGGATCCGGAGGGGCGAGCTTCTGGGTCTGGCCGGTCTGCGCGGCGCCGGGCACGAGGACATCGGCCGGGCGCTGTTCGGGGTGATCCCGCATGACGGACGGGTGCTGCTGGATGGCAGCGCGCCCGACCTGCGCACCGCCCAGACGGCGATGCGGTCGGGCATCGGGCTGGTCGCGCGCGACCGCGTCGGCGAAAGCGTCGCCCCCGGGATGGCGATCCGCGAGAATGCCTTCCTCAACCCCTCGGCCACCGGGCGCGGGCTTTTGTCGGTACTGACGCCGGCGCGCGAAGAGGCGATGGCGCGGGCCATCGGCACGCGCGTGGGCCTGTCGCCCAACGACCCCACGCTGGCCATCGAGGCCCTGTCGGGCGGCAACCAGCAAAAGGTCGTCGTCGGGCGCTGGCTCGACTCGGGCCGCCGGCTGCTGGTCACCGAAGACCCGACCGCAGGCGTCGACGTGGGGGCCAAGGCCGAGATCTACCACCTGCTCTATGAGGCGCTGGCCTCGGGCATGGGGGTTCTGGTCGTGTCGACCGACTTCGAGGAAATCGCCAACATCTGCCATCGCGCCATCGTCTTTTCCCGCGGCCTGCCCGTGGCGGAACTGACCGGCATCGAGCTTTCAACCGAATCCCTGATCCAGGCCGCGTCGGCCGGAGAAGCCGCCTGAGGACCAAGATGCCCGGTATCGAATCCAACGCCGTCGAACCCACCAAGGACGAGCTGCGCGGGCTGAGCGCAGGGCAGAAGCTCTGGCGCATGGCCCCGACCTACGGGCTGGTGATCCTGATGGTCGGGCTGATCGCCGTCTTTTCGGTGCTGTTGCCCAATACCTTCCCGACGATGCTGAACCTGCGCTCTATCCTGTCGGACAAGGCGATCATCGCGCTTCTGTCGCTGGCGGCGATGATTCCGATGGTGGCGGGGCGGATCGACCTGACGGTCGGCTATGGCATCGTGCTGTGGCACATCCTTGCGATCAGCCTGCAGACGATGGCGGGGCTGCCCTGGCCGGTCGCGGTGGCCATCGTGCTGGCGCTTGGCATCATCACCGGGGCGCTGAACGGCATCCTGGTCGAGGTGGCGCGGATCGACAGCTTCATCGCCACGCTGGGCACCGGGACGATCCTCTATGCGCTGGCGCTGTGGCACACGGGCGGGCGGCAGATGGTGGGCGAGCTGCCGCAGGCCTTCTACGCGATCAACGGAACCTTCGTCGCCGGCCTGCCGATCACTGCCTTCTACGTGCTGGCGATCACGGTGTTCCTGTGGGTCGTGCTCGATTACACGCCGGTCGGGCGCTACCTCTATGCCATCGGCGCGAACCAGCGCGCGGCCGAGCTGAACGGGATTCCGACCCGGAAGTTCGTGGTTGGCGCCTATCACGTAGAGCGCGCGTCCCAGCGGCATGAACTCGGTCACCGCCCACAGCGCCAGCGCGATGGCCGCCA
>JBJOQI010000153.1:0-3054 GCA_046050045.1 Pseudomonadota bacterium
GTCTGGGACAAGATGCAAAGGTCCTTGGGAAAGGCTTGGTTGGTGTGGAGATTATTGACGCTTGCCCCCCCGTTCAATAGGGAGCGGCCTGCCCCCCTGCATTGGGCAGGGGCGAAAGACAGCGTGGGCGCGTGACATGACGACACTTCGCGAAGCAGCGATGAACTCAAAGGCCTGGCCGTTCGAGGAAGCGCGTCGCGTGCTCAAACGCTATGAGAAGAAGGACCCCGAGAAGGGATATGTGCTGTTCGAGACGGGCTACGGCCCCTCGGGCCTGCCGCATATCGGGACCTTCGGCGAGGTGCAGCGGACGACGATGATCCGCCGCGCCTTCGAGATCATCTCGGACATTCCGACCCGGCTCATCTGTTTTTCGGACGACGTCGACGGGATGCGCAAGGTGCCCGAGAACGTGCCCCAGCAGGAGATGCTGCGGCAGCATATGCAAAAGCCGCTGACCAGCGTGCCCGACCCCTATGGCGAGTACGAAAGCTTTGGCCACCACAACAACGCGATGCTGCGGCGGTTCCTCGATACCTTCGGGTTCGAATACGAGTTCATCAGCGCGACCGACTTCTACAAGTCGGGCCGGTTCGACGCGACGCTGCTGCGCGCGGCAGAGCGCTATGACGCGATCATGGAGATCATGCTGGCGTCCTTGCGCGAGGAACGGCAGCAGACCTATTCCTGCTTCCTGCCGATCCATCCCGAGACGGGTCGCGTGCTCTATGTGCCGATCAAGAACGTCGACGCCAGGCGCGGCGAGATCACGTTCGACGACGAGACGGGCCGCGAGTGGACGCTGCCGGTGACCGGCGGGCATGTGAAGCTGCAGTGGAAGCCCGACTTTGGCGCGCGCTGGGCGGCGCTGGACGTGGACTTCGAGATGTACGGCAAGGACCATTCGACCAATACGCCGATCTATGACGGCATCTGCGAGGTGCTGGGCGGCCGTGCGCCCACGCACTTCACCTATGAGCTGTTCCTCGACGAGCACGGGCAGAAGATCTCGAAGTCGAAAGGCAACGGCCTGACGATCGACGAGTGGCTGACCTATGCGGCGACGGAAAGCCTTGGGTACTTCATGTACCAGAAGCCCAAGACGGCAAAGCGGCTGTGGTGGGACGTGATCCCGAAGGCGGTGGACGAATACCACCAGCAGCTGAAGGCCTTCCCCGACCAGCCGGTGGACCAGCAGCTGGCCAATCCGGTCTGGCATATCCACGGCGGCAAGCCGCCGGCGTCGGACATGGTTGTCAGCTTCGCGATGCTGCTGAACCTGGCCTCGGTGGCGGCCGCCAAGGACAAGGACGGGCTCTGGGGCTTCATCCGCAACTATGCGCCGGGGGCCAGCCCCGAAACGAACCCGCAGCTGGATGCCGCGGCGGGCTATGCAGTGCGCTACTTCAACGACCACATCGCGCCGACGCGGGTCTACCGCCTGCCCGACGACCGCGAGCGGGCGGCGATGGAGGATCTGCTGGCGCGGCTGAAGGCCTGGGACGGCGGCCTCGATGCCGAGGCGCTGCAGTCGATGGTCTTTGCCGTTGGCAAGGAGCACGGGTTCGAGCCGCTGCGCGACTGGTTCAAGGCGCTCTACGAGGTGCTTCTGGGCGCGTCGGACGGGCCGCGCTTTGGCGGGTTCATCGCGCTCTACGGGGTCGAGAAGTCGGTCGCGCTGATCGAAAAGGGCCTGAAGGGCGACCTCGCGGCCTGACGGGTCAGGCGCGCCAGGCCTTCCAGGCGGCGCGCCACCCTGCGGCCAGGTCGTCTGTGTTGGTGCCCAGGATGGCCTCGGCCTCGGGCAGGGCGCGGGCGTACAGGTCGGCGCGCTGGTCGCGGGCGGCTGAAACCAGCCGGTCGGCCGGGGCTTCGGCGCCAAGGCAGGACAGCAGGTCGTCGATATCGTGGATGCTGCCCAGAGCCTCGCCCAGGGCTCCGATGCGTTCGGCATGCGGGGTCAGGCCGGCCGGGTTCATCCGCACCAGCAGGCGGGCCTGGTACCAGTGGTCCTTGATCCGCTTGCGCAGCTCGTGCAGCGCCTCGATCTCGGCGGGGTCGCGGGCAGTGGCAAGGGCCGCGCGCGCCCGGTCCCAGGTCTGCCGGATGCCGGGTTCGATCGCCCCGAACCCCTTGTGGGCCAGGGTCCAGCCGGTGCTGCGCCGCCGGATGTCGCGGATGTGCGCGGAATAGCCGGACAGGGCGCGCGCCAGTGCCTTCGGGTCGCGGGCGGCGCGGTCCGCGGCTTCAAGGGGCCGGCGCAGTGGCTCAAGGCCATCGGGGCCGTCCGGCAGGGTCGCGGCGAGCCGGTCGAGGGTCGCCAGCCGGACCGCGGCCGCCCGCAGGGGCGAGACGGCGGCTGCCGCATGGCGCAGCAGGCCCATGTCCTGCCCGGCCGATTTCATGTCGCCCCGCACAAGGCGCAGGACGGCGCGGATCTTCTTGACGGTCTTGCGCGCCTCGTGAACCGCGATGTCGAGCGGGATGTCGTCGGACTTGAGCGTCGCAAGGGCGTCCGAGGCAAGCTCTTGCGCCACGCGCCGCGCCGCGCCTTCGACGCTTCTGTCACTGCGCTTGAAGCAGAATTCCATGCAAAGGTTACCGCATCACCCCGACCCGCCCGGTCTAGCCAAGCGCGATCACGACGGTCGAGTGAAGCTTTTGTAATATTTTTGTAACGACGAAACCATTCCGCTTCTTTTCCCGTATCCTCTGTCAGGTCGCATGAGGTGCCTTCGCATGAAACGCAAACCTGCCGGACTGATCCTTGCCCTGCTTCTGTCGGTGGCCCCGCTGCGGGCGGAAGAGGCGGCGAATACCGAAATCCAGGGCGTGATCCAGAGCCAGATCGAGGCCTTCCTGGCAAAGGACGAGGGGCTGGCCTTCAGCTTCGCCACGCCGATGATCAAGGGCATGTTCGGCTCGCCTGCCGTGTTCGGCGACATGGTGCGCCGTGGCTATCCGATGATCTGGGCCCCGTCCGATGTCGAGTACCTCGGGCTGCGGGCCGAAGGCGGGCGGACGCTGCAGCGGGTGCTGGTGCGCGATGCCGAC
>JBJOQI010000154.1:0-2669 GCA_046050045.1 Pseudomonadota bacterium
CCGCCCCCCAGTGTCCAGCGTTTCCTGGCGGGCGCTTCGCTTCCGCCCGGCGGTCAGGCGCTGCCCGTGTCAGTGGCGGCTGCGCGGGGGGGCTGTTTCGAGAGCTGCACGGCGAGGATGCCGGCCATCACCACCGCCACCCCGGCGATGTCGGTCCAGCGCAGCGCCTCGCCCAGGAAGAGGGCGGCGACGAGGACGCCGAAGAAGGGGTTGAGGAAGTGGAAGGTGGCGGCGCGGACCGCTCCGATCCGGGCGACGAGGCGGAACCAGACCCAGGTGGCGATGAGGCCGGGGAAAAGGGTGGTGTAGGCGAAGGCCCAGACCAGGCGGGGCGTCCAGGTGACGGTGAAATCCTCGAACGCGAGGGCGGCGGCGCCGAGCAGGGCGGCACCGACGAACATCTGGAGGCCGACGATCATCAGCACGTTGCCGCCCGAGGAGGCGCCCGAGACGGTGAGGGTGGCGACGGCAAGGGCAAGGGCCGCGACGATGCACATGGCGATGCCGGGCAGGCTGGCCCCGCCGTCGAAGCGCGCGCCCATGATGATGGCGACCCCGGCGAGGCCCGCGACCAGCCCCGCGATGGCGAGGGGGCGCAGGCGCTGGCCGAGGGCGGCCCAGCCGAGGGTGGCGACCAGCAGCGGCATGGTCGAGGCGATGATCGAGGCGAGCGAGGCCTCGACCCGCTGCATGGCGACGAAGTTGAGGCCTAGGTAGAGCGCGTTCTGGCAGAGGCCGAAGATCAGGACCGAGCGCCACTGCGGGCGGGTGAGGTGCCAGCTCTGGCCAAGGGCGCGGGCGATGGCGACGCCGATCAGGCCCGAGATCAGGAAGCGGAAGGCAAGGGCCGTGAGGGGGGGCGCGTCCATCACGATCATCCGGGCCGAGGTGAAGGCCGAGGACCACATCAGCACGAAGGCGAGACCCATGAGGGCGGAACGCAGATCCATCGCGGGCCTTTCAGGCGCGCCGGTTCCGGGGCCGGTCAGGGGCGGTGCCGGGGCGAAACCGGGGGGCGGAAAAGAAGAGGGGCCGCCCGCAAGCGACCCCGGATGACAGCGGATGTGCCTGACGGCGGATCAGCCGTTCACGAGGTCTTTCAGCGCCTTGGCGACCGCGATCTTGACGACCTTGTCGGCGTCCTTGGTGATGGTCTCGCCGGTGGCCGGGTTGCGGACCTGACGGGCGGGGCGGGCGCGGCAGACGACCTTGCCGACGCCGGGAAGGGTCACGGCGCCGCCGGCGGCGACCTCTTTCGCGACGATCCCGGCGATGGCGTCAAGCGCCGCGGAGGCCGTCTTCTTGTCGGCACCCATCGCTTCGGCAATCGCAGCGACAAGCTGGGTCTTGGTCATCGGTTTGGACATGTGTGTCTCCTCGCAGTGCCCCTTTTTAGCGGGGTCATCCGCGACATTTACCGCGATCTTGTGGGGAAACACAACCTTTTGTGGCAAAGAGGCCAAGGAAACATGGCAGTTGCGGCACAGTTCCGCGACGTCAGAGACCCGAGCGGCGCATGAACTCGTCGGGGTAGCGCGCGCCGGTGACGCGGAACGAGGCCGAGAGGCGGTCGATCCCGGCAAAGACCTCGGGAGGGACGGAGACGGCCAGCGCGCCGAGGTTCTCGTCCAGGCGCGAGACCTTGCGGGTGCCGAAGAGCGGCACGATGAAGGGGGCCCTGGCCAGGAGCCAGGCCAGCGCCACCTGCGCGGGCGTGGCGTCAAGGCGGGCAGCGATGGCGGCGATGCCCTCGACCAGGGCCGCATTGGCGGCGCGCGCCTCGGGCGCGAAGCGGGGGATGCTGTTGCGGAAGTCCGAGGCGTCGAAGGTCGCGTTCGGGTCGATCTTGCCGGTGAGGAAGCCCTTGCCGAGCGGGCTGAAAGGCACGAAGCCGATGCCAAGCTCTTGCAGCAGCGGCAGGATTTCAGCCTCGGGCTCGCGCGTCCAGAGCGAGTATTCGCTTTGCAGCGCGGCCAGGGGCAGCACGGCATGGGCACGGCGGATCGACTGCGGCCCGGCCTCGGACAGGCCCCAGTGGGCGACCTTGCCTTCGGCCACAAGGTCGCGGACGGTGCCGGCGACATCCTCCATCGGCACCTCGGGGTCGACGCGGTGCTGGTAGAGCAGGTCGATCCGGTCGACGCGCAGGCGGCGGAGCGAGCCATCGACGGCGCTGCGGATCCGGGCGGGGCGGGAATTGACCTTGCCGCTGGCCAGGCCGGTTGCCGGGTCGATGTCCCAGCCGAACTTGGTGGCGATGATGACGCGGCCCCGGAAGGGTTCCAGCGCCTCGCCCACCAGATCCTCGTTGGTGAAGGGGCCGTAGACCTCGGCGGTGTCGAAGAGCGTCACGCCACGCTCGGCCGCGGCGCGGAGAAACGCGATCATCTCGCCCCGGTCGATGGCGTCGCCATAGCCCATGCAGCCAAGCGCGAGGGCCGAGACGGTCAGGCCCGAGGGGCCGAGGGAACGGGTCTGCATGGCGGGCTCCTGCCGTGGGGGTGCGGGCGCAGTCTAGCCCGTTGCGATAGCGCAGGACATCCCGGGCAACCGGCACGCGGTTGTGAGCGGCATTCAGCAGTCGGCGCGCCCCGCGGGATGGGTGATTTCACCCATAAATGGCGAAGTGTGACGCCGCACAAGACGGGTGGGCGCACCGATCCTACCCC
>JBJOQI010000155.1:0-6223 GCA_046050045.1 Pseudomonadota bacterium
GCATCGCCGCGAAGGACCGCATCAGCGTGGCATCGGGTTGCGCCCCGAAATAGGCCCCGAGCAGCCGCGCCGCGCCCGCGTCCTCCATCCCGGCATTCGACGCGGCCCCGGCCAGGTCGAACATCGCCGTGCCGAAACCCGCGTATTCGAAGTCGATCAGCCAGAGCCGCCCGTCCGGCGTTTCAAGGATGTTCGCGGGCAAAAGGTCATGGTGCCCGAAGACGATGGGCAGCGCGACCTGCGCGGCCTCCATCTCGGCCCCAAGCGCCAGATAGCCGTCCAGCCGGCCGACATGGGGCGAGCCGCCCCGCGCAAGCGTCCGGGCATAGTCGCGGATCACATGGAAGGGCCAGAAGATCACGCCCGTGCCCTCGATCTCGCCCGGCATCCGGCTGTGGAAGTCGCGCAGAAGTGCCGCGACCCGTTCGGGGTTTGCGGCCACGTCCCCTGCGCCCCAGGTCTTTGCCCCCAGGAATGCCGTCACCATCACGCCGGGCGCCGAAAACTCGACAGCCGGGGCGAAGCCCGCACGGTGCGCCGCGCGCGCGACCATCGCCTCGCGGTCGCGGGCGACATGGTGAAACGGAAAGTCGGCCCCGAACCGCACCACATGCGCCCCGGCATCGTCCTCGGCCTTCCAGTTCTCGTTCGACAGCCCGCCCGACAGCGGCACCGCCCGCACCTCGCCGTGCCAGCAGGGCAGCGCCCGGATCCGTTCGATGGTCATGCGACGTCACCCCCGGGGCACAGGTTAGCCGCGTCGGTCCCCCACCTGTCAACGACCGCGGTTCTTCATCTTGACCCAAATACTCCGGGGTGGTCCGGAGGGGCAGCGCCCCTCCGGTCCCGCCCCTCAGTACCGCGTCGTCATCCGGTAGCCCGGGCCGAATGTCAGCCTCACATGGGTGATCGGCTTGCCCTGCCACCAGGTCGTGCGCTCGGCGGCAAACAGCGCCCGTCCCTCGTCGACTGCAAAGGCAGACGCCACCTCGGCATTGGCTTCGGTCGCCAGAAAGCTCACCTCGACCTCGGAATAGGGCACGGTCGCCACCAGCCACTCGGTCGGCCCGCTCTGGCGGAAATCGGCCCAGCGCGCCTCGGGCAGTGCGTCGATGCTGATCCAGCGCTCCTCGTGCTGGAACGGAACCCCGCCTGCGGAATGCAGGCAGCGCACATGCATGACCCGCGCGCCGGGCGGCAGGCCCATCTGCGCGCGCACCCGGTCGGGGGCCGCGCGGTCGACCTGCGCCAGAAGGGTATAGCGATAGGTCGCGCCCGCGGCCTCGATCTCGTCGCGCACCATCGGAATCTTGAACCGTGCCTCGCGCAGGGGAGACAGACGCACCCGCGTACCCGCCCGCCGCCGCCGGTCCACCAGTCCCTCGTCGGCAAGCTCCCGAAGCGCCCGGTTCACCGTCAGCCGGGCGCAGCCGTATTCCGCGGCCAGCACCTCTTCGGTGGGCATCAGGCCACCCTGCCCCCACTCCCCGCGTTCGATCCGGCCCCGCAGCGCCAGCTTCACGGCGCGAAATCCGGTCTTCTCTGCGGCGTCCTGATCGGTCATCCTGCCCTCATGCCGGTCATCCTGCCCTCTGCCTTCGTCACCATGCCGTGGAAGAACGGCGGCGGCATCACGCGCGAAATCGCAAGGCAGGACAAGGGCGATGCGCTGCTCTGGCGCCTCTCGATGGCAGAGGTCGCCAGTGACGGCCCCTTTTCGTCCTTCCCCGGCCTCATGCGCATCCTGACCGTCATCCGGGGCGCGGGCCTTGTGCTGCGCACGCCCGACGGCGTGATCGAGGCCGAACCCTTCCACCCGATGCGCTTTGCGGGCGACCTTGCCGTCGACTGTTCCCGCATCGCAGGCGATGTGATCGACCTCAACGTAATCTTCGACCCCGTCCGCATCGTGGCCCGGGTCATGCGCTTGAAAGGCCCCGAGGACTGGCAGGCCAGCGGGCCTTCGGCCTTCCTCTGCCTTGGCGGGCTGGTCGAGGCCGATGGCCAGCGCCTGCCCGAAGGCGCGGTGGCGCTCGACCCCGCCGCCCTGACGCTCGCCCCGAACGGCGGCGGACTACTGGTCACGCTCGACCCCATCTAGAGCGCACTCCGCAGCCGCGCCATCGCCGCACGGAACCGGGCCGCGACCGCGTCCCGGGCCACATGCCGCCCGTCCGTCACCATGTGACGCCCCGCGCTCCAGACCTCGCGCACCACGGCATCGGGCGCGGCAAAGACCAGACCGTCGAGCAGGCGCTCCGGCCGCAGACCGGTCAGCGCCGGGTGGTCGCCGTCAATCGCCACAAGGTCGGCCCAGAGGCCCGGCGCAATCGCGCCCGCCGCGCGCCCCAGCGCCTGCGCCCCGCCAAGGGCAGCCCGGCGGTAAAGGAAATCACCGACCGAGCCTTCGCCCGGCACGAGGACATTGCGCGACACGTCCCTGAGCCTCTGGGAATATTCCAGCGTCCGCAGCTCCTCGACCATCGAAATCCGGACGTTCGAATCGCTGCCGACCCCGAAGGCCCCTCCGTCGGCGATCCAGCCCGGCCCGTTGAACGGGCCATCGCCCAGATTGGCCTCGGTCACCGGGCAAAGCCCCGCCACCGCCCCCGTCGCGGCCAGGCCCGCGGTTTCCTCGGTCGTCATGTGCGTCGCATGGATCGCGCACCAGGCCTGACCGACGGGCGCATGGGTCACAAGCCACTCGACCGGACGCGCGCCAAGCCAGCCGCGAATCTCCTCGACCTCCCTCGGCTGCTCGGCAATGTGGATATGCACCGGCCCGCCCGCCGCCACAGGCAGCATCGCGGCCAGATCCTCCGGGCAGGTCGCGCGCAGCGAATGGGGCGCGATTCCTATCACCGTATCGGCCCCGGCCCTGCGCGACCGCAGGGCATCGACCAGCCGCGCATATTCGTCGATCGCCAGACCGAACCGCCGCTGCCCGCCCGCCAGCGGCTGCCGTCCGGCCCCGCCATAGGTGTAGAGCACCGGCAAGTGGGTCAGCCCGATCCCCGCCGCTGCCGCCGCCGCCATCACCCGGCCCGACAGCTCGGCCCGGTCGGCATAGGGCACCCCGCCCGGCGCATGGTGGACATAATGGAACTCTGCCACCGACCCGAAACCGGTCTCCAGCATCTCGACAAAGGCCATGGCGGCGATCGCCTCGACATCCTCGGGCGACAACTCGGCCACGAAACGGTACATCACCTCGCGCCAGGTCCAGAAGCTGTCACGCCCCGCCGCGCGGTGTTCAGTCAGACCCGCCATGCCGCGCTGGAAGGTATGTGAGTGCAGGTTCGCCATCGCCGGCATCAGGACATCGACCCGCCGGTCGCCGGTCGCTGCCCCGGTCCGGGAGACCGTCTCGATCCGGCCCGACGCCATCGTCACCCGGACATTCTCAAGCCATCCCTCCGGCGTCAGGGCAAGGCGGGCGTGGATCATATCGGGCCTCATTATGTATAGACATATTCATCATAGACGCATACAAATCACCCCGTCCACCGGAATCTCAGCCCATGACCGCACCCCCCGTGATTCTCACGAACCTGACCGCAGCCACCATGACCGGCCCGGGCTATGGCCTGCTGCCCGACGCGGCCATCGCGCTTGACGGCGACCGCATCGCCTGGGTCGGCCCCCGCGGGGGTGCTCCGGCGGGCGAACAGCGCGACCTCGGCGGCAGGCTGGTCACGCCGGGCCTGATCGACTGCCACACCCATGTCGTGCACGGCGGCAACCGCGCGGCCGAATTCGAGATGCGCCTGAATGGCGCAAGCTACGCAGACATCGCCCGGGCGGGCGGCGGCATCGTCTCGACCGTGCGCGCCACGCGCGGCGCGAGTGAAGAGACATTGCTGGCCGAAGCGCTGCCCCGGATCGACGCCATGCTGGCCGAAGGAGTCACCACGATTGAGATCAAGTCCGGCTATGGCCTTGATATCGAAACGGAACTTCGTATGTTGCGCGCCGCCCGGGCCATCGGCACGCTGCGCCCGGTGACCGTCCGGACCAGCTTCCTCGGCGCACATGCCATCCCGCCCGACTACGCGGGCCGCCCTGACGACTACCTGACCGAGGTCTGCCTGCCCGCGCTCCGCGCCGCGCATGAGGCGGGCCTTGCCGATGCCGTCGACGGCTTCTGCGAAGGCATCGCCTTTTCCCCCGCCCAGATCGCCCGCGTCTTCGACGAGGCGCGTCGCCTCGGTCTGCCGACCAAGCTGCATGCCGAGCAGCTGTCGAACCTGAAGGGCGCGGAACTCGCCGCGCGCCATGCAAGCCTCTCTGCCGATCACCTTGAATATCTTGACGATTCCGGGATCGCGGCCATGCGGGCCGCGGGCACCGTTGCGGTGATCCTGCCCGGGGCCTTCTATACCTTGCGCGAAACGAAACTGCCCCCGATCGCGGGCCTGCGCGCCGCCGGGGTGCCGATGGCGATTGCCACCGACATGAACCCGGGCACCTCGCCGCTCTGCTCGATGCTCCTGACCATGAACATGGCCTGCACGCTCTTCCGCATGACCCCGGAAGAGGCGCTGGCCGGCGCGACCGTACACGCGGCCCGCGCCCTGGGCTTGGGCGACCGGGGCAGCATCGCCCCCGGCCAGCGCGCCGACCTTGCCGTCTGGGACGCCACCCACCCGGCCGAACTTGCATACAGGATCGGCTTCAACCCATTGAATTCCCGCTATTTCGGAGGCCGCCCATGCTGACCCTGACCCCCGGAGAGGTCACGCTGCACGACCTGGAGCGCATCTGGCGCGAGGGGCTGGCCATCCGCCTGAACCGCAGCTGCCAGCCCGCGGTCGAGGCTGCCGCTGCCACGGTCGCGCGCGCGGCGGCGGGTGGCGCGGCGGTCTATGGCGTCAATACCGGGTTCGGCAAGCTGGCAAGTGTCAAGATCGCCCCGCAAGATACCGCAACGCTTCAGAAAAACCTGATCCTGTCGCATTGCTGCGGGGTTGGCCCTGCCATGCCCCGCGACACCGCGCGCCTGATGATTGCGCTGAAGCTCCTCTCGCTCGGCCGCGGTGCATCGGGCGTAAGGTGGCAGGTGATCGAACTGCTCGAAGGCCTGCTGGCGCAGGGCGTCACCCCGGTGATCCCGGCCCAGGGCTCGGTCGGGGCTTCGGGCGACCTTGCGCCCCTGGCCCACATGACCGCCGTGATGATCGGCGATGGCGAGGCCGAAATTGACGGCCGCATCATCCCCGGCCGCGAAGCCCTTGACCGTGTTGGCCTTTCTCCCCTCACCCTCGGGCCGAAGGAAGGACTCGCGCTTATCAACGGCACTCAGTTCTCCACCGCCTATGCGCTTGCCGGCCTCTTCGGCGCGTGGCAGGCCGCGCGCACCGCCCTTGTCACCTCGGCGCTCTCGACCGACGCCATCATGGGCTCGACCGCGCCCCTTCACCCCGACATCCACACGCTGCGCGGACACGCGGGCCAGATCGAGGCCGCGCGCGTGATGTCCGACCTTCTGGCAGGCTCGGTCATCCGCGAAAGCCACCGCGAGGGCGACACCCGGGTGCAGGACCCCTATTGCATCCGCTGCCAGCCGCAGGTGACCGGCGCCGCGGTGGACGTGCTGCGGCAGGCCGCCCGGACGCTGCAGACCGAAGCCAACGCCGCCACCGACAACCCGCTGATCCTGTCGGACGGCCAGATCGTCTCGGGCGGCAACTTCCACGCCGAACCCGTTGGATTTGCTGCCGACATGATCGCGCTTGCCGTGGCCGAGATTGGTGCCATCGCGCAACGGCGCGTGGCGCTGATGGTCGACCCCACGCTGTCGTTCGACCTGCCCGCCTTCCTGACCCCCGACCCCGGCCTCAATTCCGGCCTGATGATCGCCGAGGTCACGACCGCCGCCCTGATGAGCGAGAACAAGCACCTCGCCCACCCGACGGTGATCGATTCCACTCCCACCAGCGCCAATCAGGAAGACCACGTCAGCATGGCCGCCCACGGCGCGCGGCGTCTGGGGCAGATGGTGGCGAACCTGAACGTCATCCTCGGGGTCGAGCTGCTCTGCGCCGCGCAGGGGGTCGAGTTCCGCGCCCCGCTTCCGACCTCGAAGCCGCTCCAGAGGGTGCTGTCGCGCCTGCGGGCCGAGGTCCCTGCGCTGGGCCAGGACCGCGTGCTTGCGCCCGACATGGACCGCGCCGCCCGCCTGATCGGCGCAGGCGAGATCGCCGCCGCCACCCACCTCGCGCTG
>JBJOQI010000156.1:0-4310 GCA_046050045.1 Pseudomonadota bacterium
CCGGATGGACATGCAGCGCCTTGACCACGCCCGCGCGATCCGCGTGCAGCCCGGTCTCCATCTTCATCGCCTCGATGGTCAGAAGCAGGTCGCCCGGATGGACCTTCTGCCCGACGACGACGCCGACCGAGGCGACGGACCCCGGCATCGGCGCGCCGATATGCGCGGGGTTGCCCTCCTGCGCCTTGGGCTTGGCCTTGGTCTGGGCCTTCACCGCCCGGTTCGGCACCTTGATGACGCGCGGCTGGCCGTTCAGCTCGAAAAAGACCTTGGCCTCGCCCGTCTCGTCGGTGTCGCCCACCGCCTGCAGCCGCAGTTCCAGCGTCTTGCCCGGATCGATCTCGATCGAGATCTCCTCGCCCGGCTGCATCCCGTAGAAGAACGTCGGCGTAGGCAGGGTGCGCACCGGCCCATAGGTCTTGTGGCGGCCCATGTAGTCGAGGAAGACCTTGGGATACATCAGGTATCCGTTCAGGTCCTCGTCATCGACGGCAAAGCCGTTCAGGTCGGCCGAGACCTTGGCGCGCACCGCTTCCAGATCGACCGCCGCCATCGATTTCCCGGCCCGCTCGGTCAGCGGCGCCTCGCCCTTCAGCACCTTCTTCAGGATGCCCGCGGGCCATCCCCCCGGCGGCTGGCCGAGGTTGCCCTTCATCATGTCCACGACCGACTCCGGGAAGGCGACCTCGATCTCGGGGTCCTCGACCTGCGCGCGGCTCAACCCTTGCGCCACCATCATCAGCGCCATGTCGCCCACGACCTTCGACGAGGGCGTGACCTTCACGATATCGCCGAACATCTGGTTGGCGTCGGCATAGGCCTGCGCCACCTCGTGCCAGCGCTCCTCCAGCCCCAGGCTGCGCGCCTGCGCCTTGAGGTTGGTGAACTGGCCGCCGGGCATCTCGTGCAGGTAGACCTCGGACGCAGGCGCCTCCAGCCCGCTTTCAAAGGCCCGGTACTGGTGGCGCACCGCCTCCCAGTAGTTCGAGATCTCGCGGATCGCCTTGATGTCAAGGCCGGTGTCGCGGTCGGTATGCGCCATCGCCTCGACGATCGAGCCAAGGCAGGGCTGCGAGGTGCCGCCCGAAAAGGCGTCCATCGCCGCATCCACCGCCGAAACCCCGGCGTCAGCCGCAGCAAGGATCGTCGCGCCCGCGATGCCGCTGGTGTCATGCGTGTGGAAATGGATCGGCAGCCCGACCTCGTCGCGCAGCGCCTTGATCAGGATGCGCGCGGCGGCGGGCTTCAGCAGCCCCGCCATGTCCTTCAGGCCCAGCACATGCGCGCCCGCGTCGCGCAGCTCGCGGCCCATCTTCACGTAGTAGTTCAGGTCATACTTTGCCCGGTCCGGGTTCAGGATGTCGCCGGTATAGCAGATCGTGCCCTCGCAGACCTTGTTCGCCTCGACCACGGCATCCATCGCGACCCGCATGTTCTCGACCCAGTTGAGCGAATCGAACACCCGGAACACGTCGACGCCGGTTTTCGCGGCCTGGGCTACGAAGGATCGAACAACGTTATCGGGGTAGTTCGTATAGCCCACCCCGTTCGAGGCGCGCAGCAGCATCTGCGTCATCAGGTTCGGCATCGCCGCGCGCAGGTCGCGCAGGCGCTGCCAGGGGCATTCCTGCAGGAAGCGGTAGGCCACGTCAAAGGTGGCGCCGCCCCAGCATTCCACGCTGAACAGCTGCGGCAGGTTCGCCGCATAGGCCGGGGCCACGCGGATCATGTCGATCGACCGCATCCGGGTGGCCAGCAGGCTCTGGTGCCCGTCGCGCATCGTGGTGTCGGTGACCAGAAGCCGCTTTTGCTTCTTCATCCAGTCCGCGACCGCCTGCGGGCCCTTCTGCTCCAGCAGGTTCCGCGTGCCCATCACCGGTTCCTCGACCCGCAGGGCAGGGACACGGGGCTTGCGCGCCTCGGCCGGGGGCTTCGGGCGGCCCGCGGTCTCCGGATGCCCGTTCACCGTGATGTCGGCGATGTAGGTCAGGATCTTGGTCGCCCGGTCCTGCCGCTTGCGGAAGGTGAACAGCTCGGGCGTCGTGTCGATGAACTTCGTCGTGCAGGTATTGGTCAGAAAGCTCGGATGCTTCAGCAGGTTCTCGACAAAGGCGATGTTGGTCGACACGCCGCGAATCCGGAACTCCGACAGCGCGCGGCGCATCCGCATGATCGCCTGATCGGGCGTCGGCGCCCAGGCGGTGACCTTGACCAGCAGGCTGTCGTAATAGCGGGTGATGACCGCGCCCGCATAGGCCGTGCCGCCGTCAAGCCGGATGCCCATGCCGGTGGCGCTGCGATAGGCCGTGATCCGGCCATAGTCGGGGATGAAGTTGTTCTGCGGGTCTTCCGTCGTGACCCGGCACTGCAGCGCATGACCGTAAAGCCGCACGTCCTCCTGCCGCGAAACGCCCGTCGCCTCGGCCAGGGTCTTGCCCTCGGCGATCTTGATCTGGGCCTGCACGATGTCGATGCCGGTGACCTGCTCGGTCACGGTATGCTCGACCTGCACGCGGGGGTTCACCTCGATGAAGTAGAACCGCCCCGTATCCATATCCATCAGGAACTCGACCGTGCCCGCGCATTCGTAGCCCACATGGGCACAGATGCGGCGTCCCAGGTCGCAAATCTCGGTCCGCTGCGCCTCGGTCAGGTAGGGTGCCGGGGCGCGTTCCACGACCTTCTGGTTGCGCCGCTGCACGGTGCAGTCGCGTTCATAGAGGTGATAGATGCTGCCCTGCCGGTCGCCGAGGATCTGCACCTCGACGTGGCGGGCGCGCTGGATCATCTTCTCAAGGTAGCCCTCGCCGTTGCCAAAGGCCGCCTCGGCCTCGCGGCGGCCCTCGCGCACCTTGTCGACCAGCTCGGCCTCCGACAGGATCGGCCGCATTCCCCGCCCGCCGCCGCCCCAGGACGCCTTCAGCATCAGGGGGTAGCCCACCTCGCGCGCCTGCAGCTTGATCTCCTCGAAGTCATCGCCCAGCACCTCGGTCGCCGGGATCACGGGCACGCCCGCCTCGACCGCCACGCGCCGCGCGCTGGCCTTGTCGCCCAGCGCCCGCATCGTCTCGGCCTTCGGCCCGATGAAGGTGATGCCGGCGGCGTCGCAGGCCTCGACGAAGTCGGGGTTTTCCGACAGCAACCCGTAGCCCGGATGGATCGCATCCGCCCCGCAATCGCGCGCCACCCTGATGATGTCGTGGATCGACAGGTACGCCCCCACCGGGCTTTGCCCCTGACCGATCAGGTAGGCCTCGTCCGCCTTGAAGCGGTGCAGGCTCAGCTTGTCTTCCTCGGCATAGACGGCGACGGTCTTCTTGCCCAGTTCGGTCGCCGCCCGCATCACCCGGATGGCGATCTCGCCCCGGTTGGCGATCAGAATCTTCTTGAACTCGGCCATGGCATCCCCCGTCAGCGCGGGACGCGACTTTAGCCGTGCTGCAGCGCAGCGCAATGGCCTCGGCGCCGGAATCCGAAACTTTTGTGTCAATCCGCCGCGCCACGGCACAACCCGACCGCGCCGCGTGGCCCACCGGGCCGGGTTGCGCGAACAATCCAAGAACTAACCTTTAACTCGGGCCCCAAGCCCGCTATCCTTGCCGCAAGATGAGCACCTTCGACGATGCCGAGGCCATGCCGGCCGCCGTGCCCCTGTCGCAACGCGCGGTCGCCGCGCGGGGCGCGCCCTACCTTGCCGACCTGAACCCGGCGCAACGGCAGGCGGTCGAGGCGCTGGACGGCCCGGTCTTGATGCTTGCCGGCGCAGGCACCGGCAAGACCAAGGCGCTGACTGCACGCATCGCGCATCTGCTCGTCACCGGCCGCGCCCGCCCCAACGAAATCCTCGCCGTCACCTTCACCAACAAGGCCGCGCGCGAGATGAAGGACCGCGTCGGCCGCCTGATCGGCCAGACCGCCGAGGGGATGCCCTGGATGGGCACCTTCCACTCGATCAGCGTCAAGCTCCTGCGCCGCCAAGCCGAGCTTGTGGGGCTGAAGTCGAACTTCACGATTCTGGACACCGACGACCAGATCCGGTTGCTGAAACAGCTGATCCTGGCCGAGAACATCGACGAAAAGCGCTGGCCCGCCCGCCTGCTCGCGGGCCTCATCGACAACTGGAAGAACCGCGCCTGGACGCCCGACAAGGTGCCGCAGTCCGAAGCCTCGGCCTTCAACTTCCGCGGCACCGAACTTTACGCGGCCTACCAGCAGCGCCTCAAGACCCTGAACGCCACCGACTTCGGCGACCTTCTCCTGCACTGCGTCACCATCTTCCAGGCGCATCCCGACGTGCTGGAACAATACCA
>JBJOQI010000157.1:0-7382 GCA_046050045.1 Pseudomonadota bacterium
ATGGCCGGCCTGATCCGGCAGCTGCGCGCGGCCGTCGCCGCCCGGCCCGACGACATCGAGGGGCACCGGCTTCTGGCCAGCAACGAGGCCGCGCTTGGCAATTCGGCCGCGGCAGCCGAGGCGCAGGCCCGCGTCGTCGCGCTTTTGGGCAGCACCGCCACCGCCGCCGACCAGGCCATCCTTGCCGACGCGCTCATCCTCGCCGCCCGCGGCTATGTCTCGCCCGAGGCCGAAGCGGCCATCCTCGCGGCCCTCGACCTCGACCCAAGGAACGGCACCGCGCAATTCTACCTCGGGTTGCTCGAGGCGCAAACCGGCCGCCCCGACCGCGCCTTCGCGATCTGGCGCTCGCTGCTCGAGTCCAGCCCGCCCGAGGCGCCCTGGGTTCCCGTCATCCGCGACCGCCTGCCGCTGCTCGCCGAGGCGGCGGGGGTCGACTACAGCCCGCCGCCCGCCGCCCCCGGCCCCAGCGCAGGCGATGTCGCCGCCGCCGACGAGATGGCCCCAGCCGACCGCGATGCGATGATCCGCGGCATGGTCGACCAGCTCGCCGCCCGCATCGACGCCGAAGGCGGCAGCCCCGACGAATGGGCGCGCCTTGTCACCTCGCTGGCGGTCCTGGGCGACACGGCCCGCGCTGCCGAGACCTGGGCGCGGGCGCAGGACCATTTCGCCGCCGATCCGGGCGGCCTCGAAACCGTCGCGGCTGCGGCCCGGGCCGCGGGCGTCGCCGAATGATCCACGACGACATCGCCACCTTCGCCGCCGCGCTGCCCGGCCTTGGCGCGGTCGCGGGCCTCGACCTCGGGGACAAGACCCTTGGCGTCGCCGTCTCCGACACCTTCCGCCAGGTCGCCTCGCCGCTGGAAACGATCCGGCGGACCAAGTTCACCGCCGACGCCACCGCGCTTCTGGCCATCGCACGGGCCCGCACCCTCTCGGGCCTGATCCTCGGCCTGCCGCGCAACATGGACGGATCGGAGGGCCCGCGCTGCCAGTCGACCCGCGCCTTCGCCCGCAATCTCTCGCGCCTGACCGACCTGCCGATCACCTTCTGGGACGAACGCCTCTCGACCGTTGCGGCCGAAAGGGCACTGCTGGAGGCGGATACGTCTCGCAAGCGTCGCGCCGAGGTGATCGATCACGTTGCCGCCGCATTTATCCTGCAGGGGGCACTCGACCGCCTGCGATTCCTGAATGCCGGACATGCCTGACGATTTCAACGACACCGACCCGATCTGGAGACGGACCGAAGTGGACAGCCCCTGCATCAAGATCTGCACCGTCCACCCGGTCGAGCGGCTCTGCGTCGGCTGTTATCGCACCATCGAGGAAATCGCGGCCTGGAGCCGGATGTCGCCCGAAACCCGCAAGCAGATCATGGCCGAACTGCCGGCGCGCGCCCCGCGCCTGCGGCAGCGCCGGGGCGGTCGCGCCGCACGGCTCGGCGAAGCCGGCGAATAGCGCCGGCCCAGCCCTTCATCTTGATCCAAGTACTCCGGGGGAGGCATCGCGACAGGCGTCGCGATGACGGGGGCAGAGCCCCCTGCCATCCGGTCAGGCCATAAGGCTCAGATGTGCAGCGCGCGCCCGTAGGCGTCCAGGACCGACTCGTGCATCATCTCGCTCAGCGTCGGATGCGGGAAGACCGTCTCCATCAGCTCGGCCTCGGTCGTCTCCAGCGTGCGGCCCACGACATAACCCTGGATCATCTCGGTCACTTCCGCGCCCACCATATGCGCGCCCAGAAGCTCACCGGTCTTGGCATCGAACACCGTCTTGACCATCCCCTCGACCTCGCCCAGCGCAATCGCCTTGCCGTTGCCGATGAAGGGGAAGCGGCCGACCTTCACCGTGTATCCGGCGGCCTTGGCCTTTTCCTCGGTCAGGCCGACGCTTGCCACCTGCGGGTGGCAATAGGTGCAGCCCGCGATGCTGTTCGGCTTGATCGGGTGCGGATGCCCGCCCGCGATCAGTTCGGCCACCATCACGCCCTCGTGGCTGGCCTTGTGCGCCAGCCAGGGCGCACCCGCGATATCGCCGATGGCATAAAGCCCCGGCACGCCGGTGCGGCAGAATTCGTCGGTCACCACATGGGTCCGGTCGATCTTGACGCCCAGCGCCTCAAGGCCAAGGTTCTCGACGTTGCCGACGATGCCCACGGCCGAGATCACGGTGTCATAGACCCGGGTTTCGACCTTGCCGCCGATCTCGATATGCGCCGTTACCTTTCCGGGGGCGCGGTCCAGCTTCTTGACCGTCGCCTTTTCCAGGATCGTCATGCCCTGCTTGGTGAAGGACTTCTTGGCGAAAGCCGCGATTTCCGCGTCCTCGACCGGCAGGATGCGGTCCATCACCTCGACCACGGTCGTCTTGGCACCCAGCGTGTTGTAGAAACTCGCGAATTCGATCCCGATCGCGCCCGAGCCGATGACCAGCAGCTCTTTCGGCATCCGCGGCGGCACCAGCGCGTGCTTGTAGGTCCACACCAGATCGCCATCGGCCTCGAGCCCCGGCAGCTCGCGCGCCCGCGCCCCGGTGGCCAGGATGATCGCGGGGGCCGTCAGTTCTTCGGTGCCGGCGTCGGTCTTGACGCTGACCGTTCCCGCCTTGGGCAGGGTCGCCGCACCCATGAAGACGGTAATCTTGTTCTTCTTCATCAGGTGGCCGATGCCGCCCGACAGCTGCTTGGCCACGCCGCGCGACCGCTGCACGACGGCATTCAGGTCATAGCCGATATTGTCGGCCTTCAGCCCGAATTCCTTGGCACGGTGCATCAGGTGGAACACTTCCGAAGACCGCAGAAGCGCCTTGGTCGGGATGCAGCCCCAGTTCAGGCAGATGCCGCCCAGATGCTCGCGTTCCACGATCGCAACCTGCTTGCCCAGCTGCGCGGCGCGGATGGCGGCGACATAGCCCCCCGGTCCAGCCCCGATCACGATCACGTCGAACGCCTTGGCAGCCATGCTCTGTCCTCCCTGACAAAAACTAGTTTGCCATTAAACTATATTCCGAATCCGCTCAACTCGGGGGCTTTGAAGGGCTGCCATGCGTCGATTGCATGGCTTCGCGCATCTCGCGCACCAGCGCCGGATAGGACCCCCCGTCGAGGAACGCCCGCTCGGCCGCCGTGGTCTCGCGCCCAAGCGGACCGTTGCGATAGGGAAAGCGCCCGAACCGCCGGATGACCTCGCGGTGCGCGCGGGCATGCAGCACATGATCGGGGTCGCGCATCCGGTCCGACATCAGCGCGACCGAAAGTTCCTGGTCTGCCGCCGCCTCGGAATGCATGAAGGGCAGGTAGAAGAACTGCCGCTCGGGGCCTGTCACACTCCGGTCATACCCCCGGTCCAGCGCATCGCGTGCCACGGGCAGCGCCAGCGGATCGGTCGCAAAGGACCGCGGATCGCCGCGGAACATGTTGCGCGGGAACTGGTCGAGCACGATCAGGCAGGCCAGCGCCCCCTCGGCCGTCGCGCACCAGTCCTTCAGCCGGCCGAGCCGTGCATCCTCCCACAGTGGCAGGTAACGGTCGCGGATCATGCCGTCGAGCGCATCGCCGCCCGAATACCAGCCCTGCTCGCCCACCTCTTCGGTCCAGAACCGCAGGATCTCCTGTGCCGTTGCCATCTGCCCCGCTCTCCCCGCGCGCCTTGCACCGAATCCTCGCAGGAAGGCGCGCGGTTGGCTAGGCCCTATCGGCCCGCCCGGCTGACCGGTTCGCGCTCGCGCGCCTCCATCACCGCCTCGACCGCGATGGCCGAGGCCCCGGGCGACATCACCGCAAAGCCGCCGGCATGGGGCATCGCCACCACTCGCCGCCGCGTCATCCGCCAGCCGGCATATCCCGCCAGCGCCACGAACAGCACCGCCATGATCAGGAAGAACCCGCCCGATCCCATCACCGACATCAGCCAGCCGGTGACCAGCGGCCCGCCGATCGCCCCGAGCCCGTTCAGGAAGATCAGCCCGGCCGAGGCCGCCGCCATGTCGGAATTGTCCAGAAAGTCGTTGGTATAGGCCAGAAGCAGCGAATAGAGCGGGTTGGTGATCCCGCCCAGCAGCACCGCCACGCCGACCAGCACCGGGAAGGGCAAGGGCAGGACGCTCGGCACCAGCGTCACCACGCCGCCCGCAATCGCCAGCGCCAGGATCAGCGGCCGCCGCCCGATCAGGTCCGAGGCGAAGCCGATCGGGTACTGGAACACCAGTCCGCCGACATAAAGCGCCGCCACGAAGATCGAGATCTGCTTCACGCTCAGGCCCGCCTCGCCGCCCCAGACCGCGGCCATGCCGAACTGCGCCGCATAGACCCCACCCAGCAGGAAGATGCCGACGCAGCCAAGCGGCGATGCGCGGAACAGCTTGGGAAAGCTCAGGGGCTTGGTCGAGGCGAAAGAGGGCGTCGGCGCCACCGACAGCAGCACCGGCGTGAAGGCCAGCGACACCAGCACCGACGGCAGGATGAACATCACGAACCCGCCCGGATCGCCGAGGTTCAGGAAGGCCTGGCTCGCGATGATCCCGATCATCTGCACGATCATGTACAGTGACAGCGCCTGCCCCCGCGTCTCGTTGGTCGAGGCGTCGTTCAGCCAGCTTTCCGCCGTGATGTAGACGCCCGAGAACGAAAACCCGATCACCACCCGCATCAGCGCCCAGGCCCAGGGGTCGGGCGTGACCGGATAAAGGATCAGCACCGCCGAGATCAGCGAGCCCAGCGCCGAGAACACCCGCACGTGACCCACGCGCCGGATCAGGTCGGGCGTCATCCGGCTGCCGAACAGGAAACCGATGAAATAGGCCGACATGACGTAGGACATCTCGGTCGTCGTCATGCCCTCCATCTTGCCGCGGATGCCGAGAAGCGTTGCCTGCACACCATTGCCCAGCAGCAGCAGCATGACGCCCAGCAGAAGCGCCCAGGACGATCGGATCACACTCAGCATCGGGCGGTCTCTCCGGTCAGGCGCAGGGTCACAGCTTCAGCCCGAAGCGCGGGCCATAGGTCGTCATCGCCAGATACAGCACCACCGTCAGCGCGCAGCCCGCCAGAAGCGACACCCAGAACCCCGTCCCCGAACGCAGCATCACCGGGATCAGCAGGAACATCGGCAGCGAGGGCAGCACGTACCAGAACGTCGCGCCAAGGTGGTCGGCAATCCGGCCCGCGTCGCCCGTGTCGCGCCAGAGCCAGATCACCCCGATCACCGAAACCAGCGGCAGCGAGGCGATCAGCGCCCCAAGCCCGGCGCTGCGCCGTGCCACCTCGGACGCGGCGGCGATCAGCAGCCCCGACACGATGGCCTTGACGATGAAATAGCTCATGCCTTCCCCCTCCCGGTGCCGCCCGGCAACAGCAGCGATGCATCACCATAGCTGAAGAACCGGTATCGCGCCGCAATCGCGTGGGCGTAGACCTGCATGATCCGGTCGCGCCCCATCAGGGCCGAGACCAGCATCATCAGCGTCGATTTCGGCAGGTGGAAATTCGTCATCAGCCCGTCGGCCACGCGAAAGGCAAAACCCGGATAGATGAAGATGTCCGTCGGGCCCCGCCAGGGCTCGACCTGGCCCGACCGCGCCGCGCTTTCGATCAGCCGCAGCGCCGTCGTCCCGACCGGGATCACCCGCCCCCCGGCTGCCTTCGTCGCGTTGATCTCTGTCGCGGCCTGCGCCGTCACCTCGCCCCATTCGGCATGCATCCGGTGGGTGGTCACGTCCTCGACCTTCACCGGCAGGAAGGTGCCCGCGCCCACATGCAGCGTCACCTCGGTAAAGGCCACGCCCCGCGCCCGCAGCGCGGCCAGCAGCGCCTCGTCAAAGTGCAGCGAGGCCGTGGGGGCCGCGACCGCGCCGGATTCCTTCGCAAATACCGTCTGATAGTCCTGCTTGTCGGCCGCATCGGGCGCGCGCAGCGCCGCGATGTAGGGCGGCAGCGGCATCTCGCCCGCCTCGGCCAGCGCCGCATCGAAGTCCGCGCCGGTCAGGTTGAAGGACAGCTCTGCCTGCCCCTCGGCAATCCGCTCGACCCGCGCGCTCAATCGGGGCGACAGCTCCACGACCTCGCCCTCGCGCAGCTTGCGCAGGGGCCTGGCCAGCGCCATCCAGCGCCCCTCGGGCCGCGGCTCCAGCAGCGTCAGCTCCACCCGCGCCACGGCCTCGCCCTGCCCGGTCGCGCGCCGGCGCACCCCGGCCAGCCGCGCCGGAATGACGCGCGTGTTGTTCAGGACCAGCCGGTCCCCCGGCCCCAGCAGGTCGACCAGATCGCCCACCTGCCGGTCCTCGGTCCGGTCCGGCGTCGCCACCAGCAGCCGCGCCGCGCTGCGCGGCCGCGCGGGGCGCGTCGCGATCAGGTCTTCCGGCAGGTCAAAGTCGAAATCGTCGAGTTTCATGGGCTGACCTTTGGCGGCGGCGCGCGGAACAACTCGCGGAACATCCCCGGCGTCAGGATCGACAGCGGGTTGACGGAAATGCGCACGTCGTCCGGCGTCCCGGTCATGCGGTAGTTGAACCCGAACAGCCCCTCGCGCCGCTTGGAAAAGACCTGCCCGATCCCGTTCAGCAGGTAGATGGGCGAGATCGTTCCGGTAAAGCTCATCTGCCGGTTCGAGGGCAGGTATTCCCCCGCGGCCGAGACCCCCATCGAGGCCCCGACGGCGCTGGCCTCGCGCACCGTCACCCGTTCCGGGTTCAGCCGGAAGGCCGCCTGCACGTCGGAAAACAGGATCCCCTGTCCGTTCAGCTGCTCCAGCAGCCCCACGACCGAAATCACCCCCAGCAGCTCGGCCAGGATCGGCGCATCGGTCACGCGCAGGCCCTTCATCTCGACATTGCCGTCATAGGTCTGCGCCGCGTCCGTGGGTTGCAGCGTCATCTCCAGCGTGCCGCCCGCGCCGCCCTTCAGGATGCCCGCCGCCCGCAGCACTGCCCCGGCGTTGTCCGACCGCAGCCGCACTCCCGCGCCCTCGGGCATCGGCACCACCGTGCCGGTGACCTGCACCGCGTCGTTCACCCGCGCCCGGAACTGCCCGTTGAAGCCGCCGCCGGTCGAGAACTCGCCCGACAGCCCGGTCAGCGCGATGCCATCCGTCAGGCTCAGCCGGTCGAGCCTTACGTCGATCGGCAGCGCGGTGCCACCTGATCCCTCGCCCGAGAACTTGGCCCGCCGCAAGTCGCCCGTGCCGCCCTTCACCTCGATCCTGACCGGCCTGCCACGCCCCTGCCCGACCAGGTCGACCGCCCCCTTGTACACCCCCGCAAGCTCGGCGGTGGCAAAGGTGATCCGGTCCAGCCCGCCGTCGGTCCGGAAGCCTGCCTTGCCCCTTGCCGTCAGCCCCGCCGCCGCCAGATCGAGGCGCGAGATCACCGGCACCGCACCC
>JBJOQI010000158.1:0-4056 GCA_046050045.1 Pseudomonadota bacterium
GCGACAGCCGGACCGGGGCTTGCGGGGGCAGGGCTTTGACCAGCGTTTCCAGATGGTTGCGCCGTTCTGCAAGGGGGCGGCTGCGCAGGTCCTGCCCGCCCGCCTCCAAGAGGTCGTAAGCCATCAGGATAACCGGGGCGTCGGCCAGGAGTGTCTTCGGCACGCTCTTGCGACCGATCCGCTTCTGCAGGTCGGCAAAGGCCAGGGGCGCACCGTCGCGGAAGGCCAGCACCTCGCCGTCGATGACGGTGCCGGGGGGAACGAAGTCGGCGAGTTGCGCGAATTCGGGGAAACGGTCGGTCATCAGCTCTTCGCCCCGGCTCCAGAGGTGATGCGCGCCGTCGCGCAGCACCAGTTGCCCGCGGATGCCGTCCCACTTCCATTCGGCCAGCCAGTCCGAAGGCTCCCCGAGCGTCGCCGGGTCGCCCTCGAGGGCATGGGCGAGAAAGAAGGGGTAGGGGCGGCTGTCGCCCGCGTCGTCGTTGCCCTGCAACAGCGCCGCCAGGCTGGTGCGGGCAGGGTCCCAGTCGCCCATCAGGCGGTGCTGCAGCGACGCCTCGTCCATGCCGGTGGCCTGCGACAGCGCCCGCGTCATCAGGGCCTGGCTGACCCCCATCCGGAACCCGCCGGTCAGGAGCTTGTTGAACAGGAACCGCTCCGCCCCGTCCAGCTTCGACCATGCATCGGTGATCGCGGCCTTGCGGGTGGGTGCGTCCTGTCCTGCCAGCGTACGGATGCGGTCGATCCAGTCCGTCAGGTTGGCATCGCTTGCGGTGGCGGGCGCCGGCAGCACCAGCGCGATGGTCTCGGCCAGATCGCCCGCGACGGCATAGCTGTCCTCGAAGAGCCAGTCGGGCAGTCCCGCGGCCTCGGCCGCCCAGGCCCGAAGCTCGGTCGTCGTCGCCGTGCGCCGGGGGCGGCGACCCGAGAGCAGCGCAACGGTCCAGAGCCGGTCGGCATCGGGGGCCGTGCGGAAATAGGCGGCAAGCGCCGCAACCTTGGCATTGGTCGAGGTGGTGGCATCGAGTGCCGCGAATAGCCCGGCAAAGCGCTTCATTGCGGCGACGGCCGGGGGGGCTGTCTGCCCCCCCGGTCCCCCCCGAGGATATTTGGACAAGGATGATGATGGCAGGTCATGGCGCGGCCTCGGTCCCCTCCGGCGCTTCGCCCGCGTAGCCGGTCTCGACCACCCCGGCCTGATAGCCCTGCGTCTCGAGCCAGCGGCGGAAAGGCCCGGTATAGCCGTGGGTGACGAAGACCCTCTCTGCCCCCGTCGCGCGGATCGCGGCATTCAGGCCCGGCCAGTCGGCGTGATCGGACAGGACAAAGCCCGTTTCCGCCCCGCGCCGCCGCCGGATCCCGCGCAGCGCCATCCAGCCCGAGGCGCTGGCCGCGGCGAAGTCGCCAAAGCGCCCTGCCCAGGGTGTGGCGGCAGCCCCGGGCGGGGCGATGACCAGTGCGCCGGGGAAGCGGCGCAGGTCGGTCTCGGGCGTGACCCGGATCGTGGAAGGCAGGCGATAGCCCTGCGCCCGCAGGATTGCGTTCACCTCCTCGACTGCGCCGTGGGTCAGGACCGGGCCGATCGAGGTGTCGATGTTGCCCAGGATGCGCTGCGCCTTGCCAAGCGCATAGGCCCCGATGACCGAGAAGCGCCCCGCCTCGCGGTTCGCGGCCCACCAGCGGTTGATGCCGTCCATCACCGCGCCCTGCGCCTGCCAGCGGAAGACCGGCAGGCCGAAGGTGCATTCGCTGACGAAGGCATGGCAGGCGACCGGCTCCCAGGGTTCCGCCAGGCCGTCGGCCTCGGTCTTGTAGTCGCCCGAGACCACCCAGACCTGCCCGCCCACCTCGACCCGGACCTGGGCCGAGCCGGGCACATGGCCTGCGGGGTGGAACGACAGCCGTGCCGCGCCCAGCTGGCGCACCTCGCCGAAGCCCGCGGTCTCGAGCCGCACCTCGCCCAGCCGGTGCCGGATCACCGGCGCGGCGCGGTCGGTGGATAGGTAGGCCCCCATTCCGGGGCGGGCATGGTCGGAATGGCCGTGCGTCACGACGGCGCGCGGCACCGGGCGCCAGGGGTCGATGTGGAAATCCCCCGCCGGGCAATAGATGCCCCTGGCATCGAAGGTCAGGACGGCTGCGTGCTGCATGAGGCTAACCTAGGGGATGAGTGGCGAAAGGCCAGCGCCCAAAAAACGGTCAGATGGCGCGAAACTGCGCGCCGCGCCTTCCGCCAATGGCCCGGGCGGGCAGAAGCGCCCTTCCGCGCCGCGACGGCCCGGCGTAACAGTTTCGTAAGGGTGACTCGGACCGATGACGGGGCGTATGGGCAGCGACTACTTCAACGAGATGTATGACGGCGGGCGTGTCCGCCCGCCCTATGCCCGCCTCGAGGCCTGGATGAACGCCATGCCGGCCGAGTTGCGCAGCCTCAAGCAGGCCGAGGCCGAGGCGCTGTTCCGCCGCATCGGCATCACCTTCGCCGTCTACGGCGAGGGCGGCGACCCGGACCGGCTGATCCCCTTCGACATGTTTCCGCGTGTCTTCTCGGCCGCCGAATGGAACCGGCTCGAACGGGGCGTTAAGCAGCGGGCGCGGGCGCTGAACGCCTTTCTGGCCGATGTCTACAGCCGGGGAGAGATCCTGCGGGCAGGCCGGGTTCCGGCGCGTCTGGTGCATGGCAACGAGGCCTTCGAAAAGGCGGTGATGGGCATTGTGCCGCCGCGCAGCGTCTACAGCCACATCGTCGGCATCGACATCGTGCGCACCGGTCCGGGCGACTTCTTCGTGCTCGAGGACAACTGCCGCACGCCCTCGGGGGTCAGCTACATGCTGGAAAACCGCGAGATCATGATGCGGATGTTCCCCGATCTGTTCCGCGAGAACCGGATCGAGCCGGTTGACCTGTATCCCGACCTGCTGCGCCGCACGCTGGGTTCGGTCGCGCCGATGAAATGCGAGGGCGAGCCGACGGTGGTGATCCTGACGCCGGGGCACTTCAACAGCGCCTACTATGAACACTCGTTCCTGGCCGACCTGATGGGGGTGGAACTGGTCGAGGGGGCGGACCTGTTCGTCGAGGGCGGTTTCGTCTGGATGCGCACGACCGAGGGGCCGCGGCGGGTGGACGTGATCTATCGCCGGATCGACGACGCCTTCATCGACCCGCTGTGCTTCCGGCCCGACTCGATGCTTGGCGTGCCGGGGCTGATGGATGTCTACCGATCGGGCGGGGTCACCATCGCCTCGGCCCCCGGCGCGGGCGTGGCCGATGACAAGGCGGTCTATGTCTATGTGCCCGAGATGATCCGCTTCTACCTGGGCGAAGAGCCGATCCTGCAGAACGTGCCGACCTGGCAATGCGGCAAGGACGACGACCTGAAGTATGTGCTCGACAACCTGGGCGAACTTGTCGTGAAGGAGGTCCACGGTTCGGGCGGCTACGGTATGCTGGTAGGCCCCAAGGCGACGAAGGATCAGATCGCGGTCTTTGCCGAGAAGATCCGGTCCGATCCCGGCAACTACATCGCGCAGCCGACCCTGGCGCTGTCGACCAGCCCCACCTTTGTCGAGCAGGGCATTGCGCCCCGGCATGTGGACCTGCGGCCCTATTGCCTGGTGGGCGAGCGGATCGAGCTGGTGCCGGGCGGTCTGACCCGGGTCGCGCTGAAGGAAGGCTCGCTTGTCGTGAACTCCAGCCAGGGTGGCGGGGTGAAGGACACCTGGGTTCTGGCGGAGTGACGCAATGCTGAGCCGCACGGCGGACAACCTGTTCTGGATCGCGCGCTACATCGAGCGCGCCGAAACCATGGCGCGGCTGCTGGCGGTGGGCGCGCGGATCGCGCTGATCCCCTCGGCGGGGCACGGCTACCGCAACGAGTGGGATTCGCTCCTGCAGGCATCGGGCACCGCGGCGGGGTTCTCGCGCAAGTACGGCGACCCGGTGCAGCGCAACATCGAAAGCTACCTGTTCTTCGATCGCGACAACCCCTCGTCGGTTGCCTCCTGCATCGAGCGGGCGCGCGAGAACGGGCGTATCGTGCGCACCGCGCTGAC
>JBJOQI010000159.1:0-3441 GCA_046050045.1 Pseudomonadota bacterium
TGAGCCAGGATCAAACTCTCAAGTTGAAAGGCTGTTACCAGCCTAACCTTGACGTTCGAACCTCTGCACATCGTCATCCGGCTTGCGACCGGATGTCTCTGTCTGATGTACATCGTTCCAAGGGAACGAAGTCCGTCAAACAGTGAAGCTGACACCTTCATCATCGGGCTTGCGCCCTAGAAGGCCGATATGCAGCGATTGTCCATCGTAAGGACCAAACCGCCCACATATCTCTTCAGTTACCAGCGATTTCAAAGAGCGTGAGAGACAAAATCAACCGGTTGCGCCATTCTTGCTTGGCGCGCCCGCCTGCATGTTTCCCGTTTTTTCTTCCGACTTCGTGGCGTCGCCGCCGTCCGTCGCACCGTCGTCAGCGTCGCCGCCGCTTCGGTGAGGGGGTATTTACGGATGGCGTCGGGGGTCCGCAAGAGCTTTTTTCGAGAAAGATGACATTTTTTTCTCAGTCCCATGCACAGGCCCAAAATCTGGGGGTCGGCGCAATCTTGGCAACAATGGGGCGGCGTTCAGCGCAAGAAGATTGCTCGCCCTGGGCCGTTTTCCGCCCCGTGCGGGGGGCCATCGGCGCAATCGGACCCCGATTCAGGCCACCTGGGCTGACTCGCCCCGGTGAATCGCGCGACCAAGGCCCGAGTCAGGCGCGATTCATCCGCGAATCCGCCCCGAAGCCGGGGAATCGCTTTGGAATCAACCTCATCGCCAGCAGGGTCAGAATCGCTCCGGCCTGCAAAACCGGCTCGAAGGACAGCACTTTGGCCTGCCAGAGCACGTGAATCGCCCCGGCAAAGGCCGCCAGATAGGTCAGACGATGCAATTTTCGCCATCTGACCGGCCCCAGGCGGCGCACTGCCCAGTTGTTCGAGGTCGCGGCGAGCGGAATCATCACAAGGAACCCCGCCATCCCCGCCGTCACGAAGGGTCGCTTGACCGTATCGGCCAGCGCCTGCGCCAGAAGCATCCCCATGTCGAGGACGACCCAGGTCGCCAGATGCGCCGTCACCAGCGCGAATGCCGAGACACCCAGCGCGCGCCGGAACCCGATCAGCCCGATTCCCGTGAACCGGCGCAGCGGCGTCACGGCCAGCCCTGCAGCCAGTGTCCAGATCGCCCATTCGCCCAGCTGCTTCTCGATCACCTTTACCGGGTCGGGGCCCAGTGCCCCGGCCGCAGCCCTCCAGAACAGCCAGACCACGGCGGTCGCGCACACTATATATATAGCCCACGCCGGGACCCGCCGCGCCGCCCTGTTGATCCGGTCCGCCAGCACGTCAGAAATCCACCCGCAGGTCCTGCCCGGCGTAAAGTCCCGCGACCTCGTCGCCATAGCCGTTGAACATCAGGGTCGGCTGCCGCCCGCCGAACAGGCCCGTTCCGATCCGACGCTCGCTTGCCTGGCTCCAGCGCGGATGATCCACCTCGGGGTTCACGTTGGAGTAGAAGCCGTATTCGTTCGGGTTCTGCATGTTCCATGTCGTCTGCGGCATCTGGTCGGTCAGACTGATCCGCACGATCGACTTGATCGACTTGAAGCCATACTTCCACGGCACCACCAGCCGGATCGGCGCGCCGTTCTGCTGCGGCATCGGCTCGCCATAAAGCCCGGTCGCCAGAATCGTCAGCGGGTTCATCGCCTCGTCCAGCCGCAGCCCCTCGCGGTAGGGCCAGTCGAGCAGCGGATAGGCCTGCCCCGGCATCTGCTCGGGGTCGACCAGCGTCTCGAAGGACACGAAGGTCGCGCCCGGCTGCACGCCCACCCGGTTCAGCAGGTCCGACAGCTGGAACCCGATCCAGGGCACGATCATCGCCCAGGCCTCGACACAGCGGAAACGGTAGATCCGCTCTTCCAGCGTCACGCCCGACAGGATGTCGGCCAGGTCATAGTCGCCGGGCTTGTCCACCATCCCGTCGATCTTCACCGTCCAGGGATCGGTCTTCAGCGCGCCGGGGTAGTTCGAGGGGTCTTCCTTGCCCAGCCCGTATTCATAGAAGTTGTTGTAGCTCGTGATGTCCTCAAGGCTGTTCGGCATCTCGTCCGTCGAATAGGCCGAGGGCCTGGCGTCGATCTTGGCCAGCGCCGGCCCGGCGATCAGCGCGGCCCCGGCCGAGGCAATCAGCTGTCGCCGGTTCAGGAAGGTCGCGCGCGGGGTCACGTCGGCCCAGGTCAGGGCGGTCTTGAAGCGGTAAGGCATGTCAGGGCTCCGGTCTCGTTTTGCCGCAGGATAACCCGTGAGCGGCGCTTCTGAACAATGAACTCGACTCACGTTCACGCCACCGTGCTGAAACACTCGGCAGTCACGGGGCGTTCACTCCGGCGCACATGAAGGTGACTTGAAATCGCAGGGCTGCGCGGCTTAGCGCGGCAGCCCGTTTCGTCAATGCGACCTCATGGAAATTTGCCTACGCCTTGCGGTCATCCGGGCCGGAAGGTGCGCCGTAGCCCTTTGCGTTACCGCCCGGGACGGCGGATCAACCAGCACAAGGGAGATACCCAATGCTTCGCAGAACCTTTCTCGCCCTGACCGCGGCCACCGCCCTTGCGATGCCCGCAGCCATGCCCGCCTTTGCCGACGGCCACGCCAAGGACATCGTCGATACCGCCGTCGCCGCAGGCTCGTTCAGCACGCTCGCCGCCGCGCTGACCGCCGCGGGCCTGGTCGAGACGCTGAAGGGCGAAGGCCCGTTCACCGTCTTCGCGCCGACCGACGACGCCTTCGCCGCCCTGCCGGCGGGCACGGTCGAAGACCTGCTCAAGCCCGAGAACAAGGACAAGCTCGTCGCGATCCTGACCTACCATGTCGTGGCCGGCAAGGTGATGTCGACCGACCTGACGAACGGCATGATGGCCGCCACCGTCCAGGGCGGCGAGGTCACGATCATGACCGAAGGCGGCGTCAAGGTGAACGACGCCACCGTCATCCAGGCCGACATCGAGGCCACCAACGGCGTCATCCATGTCATCGACAAGGTGATCCTGCCCGCCATGTAAGGCAGGCCTTCCGGGGCGGAGCGCGCCTCCGCCCCATCCATCTCAACGGGAGGGGACCCCGAACATGAACCGTCGCTTTGCACTCCGCAGCCTTGCCGCCGCCAGCATCCTTGCTGTCGTCGCCGCCTGCACCCAGACCGCGACCGAGCCCGATATCGTGGATATCGCCGCCGGGAATGAAAACTTCTCGACCCTCGTCGCTGCCGTCAAGGCTGCGGGCCTTGTCGAGACGCTGAAGGGCGATGGCCCCTTCACCGTCTTCGCGCCGACGAACGAGGCCTTTGCCGCGCTCCCGGCCGGCACCGTCGAATCCCTGCTCAAGCCCGAGAACAAGGACCAGCTCATCAAGGTCCTGACCTACCACGTCGTTCCGGGTGCCGTGACCTCCGACCAGCTTGCCGGCAAGCGGATGGATGTCGCCACCGTTCAGGGCCAGA
>JBJOQI010000160.1:0-6155 GCA_046050045.1 Pseudomonadota bacterium
TCGCCCAAGGCACCCCCACCCGCATCTGTGTGGTGACCGGAGGGGCCTCGCTGAACGCGCAGGCCGACCGGCTGTCCAAAGGCACCGACATCCTTGTCGCGACGCCGGGCCGCCTGATCGACCTGATCGACCGCCGCGCCGTGATGCTGTCGGACGTGCGCTTCCTTGTCCTCGACGAGGCCGACCACATGCTCGACATGGGCTTCATCCATGCGCTGCGCCGCATCGCCCGGCTGATCCCGACGGAACGCCAGACGCTGCTGTTCTCGGCCACCATGCCGAAGCTGATGGCCGAGGTCGCGGCCGACTACCTGAAGGACCCGATCCGGGTCGAGGTCGCGCCCGCCGGCAAGCCCGCCGACAAGGTGACGCAGGGCATCCACTTCACCCCGCAGGGCGACAAGGCCAAGGTGCTCGAGGATTACCTCGTCAAGCACATGGACGACCGCGCCATCGTCTTTGCCCGCACCAAGCACGGCGCGGAAAAGCTGATGAAGCTGCTGGTCTCCTGGGGTTTTGCCGCCGCCTCGATCCACGGCAACAAGAGCCAGAACCAGCGCGACAAGGCCCTGGCCGAGTTCAAGGCGGGCGAGCTGAAGGTGCTGGTCGCGACCGACGTGGCCGCGCGCGGCATCGACATCCCGCTGGTGAAATACGTCTACAACTACGACCTGCCGAACGTGCCGGAGAACTACATCCACCGGATCGGCCGCACCGCGCGGGCGGGCAATGACGGGCATGCCGTGACGCTCTGCGCCCCGGCGGAACTCGATGAACTGCGCGCCGTGGAAAAGGCGATGAAGCAGGCGATCCCGGTGCTGCAGGACGCAAGCTGGGCCTCGGGGCCTGCCCCCGCCTCGGCCAAGCCGCGCCCGCAGCAGGGCCGCCCGTCGCGGCACGCCAAGCCGCAGGGGCAAAAGCCGCAAGGCGCGCGCCCGCAGGGCGGCAAGCCGCAGCTGGTGACCTCGGAGGGCGGCAGCGAAAAGCCGCGCCGTCGTCGCCGCCCGAACCGGGGCAACGGCGCGGGCGCACAGCGCGCGGCGTAAGGGCTTTCGCGCCTCGTGGCGTTATGATCCTCTGGGCGGGACCGTGACAGGACCCGCCCATGAAACTGACCCTCCCCGAACATCCCGCCCCCGCCGACGCCAGCGCCCGCAAGGGCAGGGCGCCGGTGATCTGCTATCCGGTCGAGGGGCTGCCCGCCCCCGACATGGGGGTGCTGCGGCGACTGCGCGCGGGCCTGACCCTGATCGACACCGTCACCGTCCCGCCGCGAGAGGCGCGCTGTTTCCGCGTGCCCGCAGGCCATGTCTTCCGCATCGTCTCGACAGGCGGGCCGCAGGTGGGCGATCTCAACCTCTGGAACGCGGACGATCTGTCGGAACGCTTCTATTCCGGCAAGACCCGCGCGCTGCACGGCACGCATCTGTCGACCGGCGACCGGATGTGGTCGGCCTTGCCGCACCTGCGCCCCTTGGCCACGATCATCGAGGACAGCCTCGACTGGTATGGCTTCGACGCCTTCGGCTGTTCGGTCCATGACGTGATCGGCACGCGCTGCGACCCCTATACCCACAATCGGCTGAGCGGCGGGGACCAGTATCACCATTGCTGCCACTCGAACCTGTCCCGCGCGCTGGGCGACCATCTGGGCCTGCCCGCGCGCGAGGTCGAGCATCACGTCCACGACGTGCTCAACGTCTTCATGTGCACCGGGTTTCACCGCGAGACGGGGCAGTACATCATGAAGGCCAGCCCCGTGCGCCCCGGCGACGCGATCAGCTTCCTGGCGGAAATCGAGCTGCTGGGCGCGCTCTCGGCCTGCCCTGGGGGGGACTGTTCATCGGAACATTCCTCGGACGCCGCCGCCTGCTACCCGCTGACGGTCGAAATCCTCAGGCCCGCGCCCGGCGCACTGAACGGCTGGACCCCGCCGCCCCGCAACACCTACGAACGAAGCCACGGCCCCTGACATTTTCGGTCCCGAAATACTCCGGGGAGCGCGAGGGGCAGAGCCCCTCGCCTATGGCATCCTGGGGGCAGAGCCCCTCGCCCATTCTCACGCAAACGCTGCTTCCAGCGCGATGGTGATCATGTCGCCGAAGCTGCGCTCGCGGTCCTCGGCGGGCAGGGCCTCGCCGGTCTGCAGGTGGTCCGAGATCGTCAGCACGGCCAGCGCCCGCACGCCGTGCCGGGCGGCGACGGTGTAAAGCTCGGCCGCCTCCATCTCGACGCAGAGCGCGCCGTGGCGGCCGAAGGCCTCGCCGATGTCGGGGCGTTCGTCATAGAAAGCCTCGCAGGAAAAGATGCCGCCGACGTGGTGGGGAATTGCGTGCGCCTCGGCCGAAGCCGCAGCGGCGCGCAGCAGGCCCCAGTCGGGGCAGGGGGCAAAGCTGCCCTCGCGGAAGGCGGTCTTCGAGGGGGTGGAGATATAGCTGCAGGTCATCGCGATCACCACGTCGCGGACCTTGACCTCGGGGCGCATGCCCCCGGCCGAGCCGATGCGGATCAGGGTTTTCGCCCCGAAGTCCTTGATCAGTTCGTTGGCGTAGATCGACAGCGACGGCATGCCCATGCCCGACCCGTGGATCGTGACCGGCTTGCCCTTCCACGTCCCGGTGAAACCCAGCATCCCGCGCACCGCGTTCACCTGCCGGGCGTCCTTCAGAAAGGTTTCGGCCGCCCATTTCGCGCGATAGGGGTCGCCCGGCATCAGGACGGTTTCGGCGATGTCACCGGGTTTCGCGCCGATATGAAAGCTCATGAAAATCTCCCTGTTTTGCGGCAGGCTAAGCCAAGCTGCGCCGCCACGGAAGTGTCCTATAACGATTTAGGTTGCCCCGAAGTCAGTTTTGGACGAAACGGCCCGCACGCTGACACAGGGAGAATCGCATGTCCGACCTTTCGCAACTCGTCGATGCCATGACGCTGGAGGAACAGGTCTCGCTTCTGTCCGGCACCGACTTCTGGTCGCTTCCGGCGGTCGAGCGGCTGGGCATCGGGCGGCTCCGGGTCAGCGACGGGCCGAACGGCGCGCGCGGGGCGGGCAGCCTGGTGGGTGGCGTGACGGCGGCGGCCTTTCCGGTCGGCATCAGCCTCGGTTCGACCTGGAACCCTGACCTTGCGCGCGAGATCGGCAAGGCGCTTGCGGCCGAAGTGCGGTCGAAGGGCGCGCATGTGCTGCTTGCGCCTACGGTGAACATCCAGCGCAGCGTGACGAACGGGCGCAACTTCGAATGCTATTCCGAAGACCCGGTGCTGACCTCGGACCTGGCGGTGGGCTATATCGAGGGGCTTCAGGGCGAAGGCGTCGGCGCGACGATCAAGCACTTCGCCGGCAATGAATCCGAGATCGAGCGCACGACGATTTCCAGCGACATCGATGAACGCACGCTGCGCGAACTTTACCTTCTGCCCTTCGAGGCGGCGGTCAAGCAGGCGGGCACCTGGGCGATCATGTCATCCTACAACAAGGTGAACGGCACCTATACAGCCGAAAGCCGCTGGCTGCTGACCAAGGTCCTGCGCGAGGACTGGGGCTATGACGGCATCGTCATGTCGGACTGGTTCGGCTCGCGCAGTTGCGAGCCCACGGTCGATGCCGGTCTCAACCTTGAAATGCCGGGCCCCGCGCGCGACCGCGGTGCCACGCTGGTGGCGGCGGTCGAGGCCGGGCGCGCCTCGCGCAAGCAGGTGCGCGACCTCTGCCTCGGGATGCTGCGCCTGATGAAGCGGACCGGCGCGCTGGGCGACCACGCCGCGCATGTCGAGATTGCCGACAACCGGCCCGAGACGCGGGCGCTGATCCGCCGCGCCGGGGCCGAAGGCACTGTCCTGCTGAAGAACGACGGCATCCTGCCCCTGACGCGGGAGGGAACGATTGCCGTGATCGGCCCGAACGCCAAGGTGGCGCAGGTCATGGGCGGCGGTTCGGCGCAGCTGAACCCGCATTACGCCGTCAGCCCCTTTGCCGGTCTCGCCGCTGCTCTGGGCGAAGGCCAGCTGACCCACGCGCCGGGCTGCACCAACCACCGCTTCGAGCCGCTGCTGACCGGCGCCTTCACGATGGAGGTTCACGCGGGGCGCGAGTTGCAGGGCGCGCCGGTGCATTCCGAGGTGATGCATGACCTGATGGCGTTCTGGATCCCGCCCATTGCCGCGGGGAAGGTCGCGCCCGACAACTGGTCGGCCCGGATCAGGGGAACCTTCACCCCGTCTGACACCGGCACGCACCGTGTCGGTGTCTTCGCGGCGGGTTACGCGCGTGTCAAGGTCGATGGCCGGGTGATCGCCAATGCCTGGGAGGGCTGGACCAAGGGATCGACCTTCTTCGAGGAAGGCTGTGACGAGGTCGTAGGCGAGGTGTCGCTGACCGCCGGTCAGGCGCACCAGATCGAGGTCGAATTCGCCACCAAGCCCGCCGACAATCTGGTGTTCTCGGGCCTGCGCGTGGGCATCGGCCGTCCGATGGGCGATGCCGAAATCGCCGAGGCCGCGCGGGTCGCGGCTGCTGCGGACCGCGCCGTGGTCTTCGTGGGCCGTTCGGGCGAATGGGATACCGAGGGCTGGGACCTGCCGCACATCCGCCTGCCGGGCCGGCAGGACGATCTGGTGGCGGCGGTGCTGAAGGCCAATCCGAACACGGTGGTCGTGCTGCAGACCGGCGGGCCGGTGGAAATGCCATGGCTCACGCAGGCCAAGGCCGTCTTGCAGGCCTGGTATCCGGGGCAAGAGGCCGGCAATTCCATCGCCGATGTTCTGCTGGGCACGGCCGAGCCGGGCGGGCGGCTGGCGCAGACCTTCCCGGCCCGCTGGCAGGACAACCCGACCTGGAGCCAGGACCGCGAGGTCTATCCGGGGCTGAATGGCCATGTGCGCTATGACGAAGGCCTGTTCGTGGGTTACCGCCACTATGACCGACAGGCCATTTCGCCCCTGTTCGCCTTTGGCCACGGCCTGTCCTACACAAGCTTCGAGATGGGCGGGCTGACCGTTTCCGGCCCCGATGCGGCGGGCAACGTCACGCTGTCGCTGCGGGTCACCAACACCGGCGCGCGGGCGGGCCAGACGGTCGTTCAGGCCTATGTGCACCCCGCAAAGGCGCCGGTCGACCGGCCGGACCGCGAACTCAAGGCCTTTGCCAAGCTCAGCCTTGCGCCCGGCGAGACGACCGAGGTCGAGCTTGACCTGTCGGCGCGCGCCTTTGCCTGGTTCGACGTGGCGGCGCAGGCCTGGCAGGTGACGGCAGGAGACTACCGGATTTCGGTCGGCTTCTCGTCAGCCGACATCCGGGCCGAGGGCGCGGTGGCGCAGGCCGGGCGAAGCCTGCCGGTCTGACGCCCTATTCCGCCGCGAGGTCGCGGTAGGCGGCGGCGTTCGGGCAGAACGTCGCCTCGGCGACCGGGCGGGACGGGTCGGCAAGGAATGTCGCGCAATCGCTGGCCGCGCCGCAGGTGCGGCAGCGCGCGACGATCGAGGCATAGTCCTGCCGCGCGATGCCGAAGACGCGATCTGTCACGCCGTGGCGCCAGGCCATCTCCATCTGGCGGGCGATGACCGCGCCGTCGGTCGAGACGAGGTCGCTCAGGACGCCCCGGCTCAGCCCGATGTCATCCAGGTCGGCGTCGGTCATGGCGTCGATCTCGCGCAGGTTGCGGCGGCGTTGCAGGCGTTCCTTGATATCGACGAGCATTGTCAGTCCCCTTCCGGCCGATATGGCTTGACGGGGAAACTGGCGCATCGGCGCGGGCTGGCCCTTGACGCAGATCAAGGGTCGCCCGGGCGCTTGCGCCGGTCTGACGAAAATCACTCGGCCGCGATGGCCTGCGGTTCGGCCAGCGTGACGATGTCAGACATGATGCGGTTCAGCTCGAAATCCTTGGGCGTGTAGACCCGGGCCACGCCCATCGCCCGCAATGCCGCGGCATCGTCGTCGGGGATGATGCCGCCGACGACGACCGGCATGTGGCTCAGGCCCGCCGCCACCATCCGCTCCATCACCTCGGCGATCAGCGGCAGGTGGCTGCCCGACAGAATCGACAGGCCGACGACATGGGGCTGCTTTTCCGCCGCCGCCGTCACGATGGCCTCGGGTGTCAGGCGGATGCCTTCGTAGGTGATCTCCATCCCGCAGTCGCGGGCGCGGGCGGCGATCT
>JBJOQI010000161.1:0-3839 GCA_046050045.1 Pseudomonadota bacterium
CTCGACCACCGCGCATTTGTAGGTCATCAGCGCGGCCAGCGCCTCGACCTCGTCCTGGTTGACGCTGGTGGCATAGCGGATGCCGCCCTTGACCGGCTCCATGTGTTCGGAATGAACCGAGCGGTAACCGGTGAAGGTCTCGATCCGGCCGCGCAGACGCACGCCGAACCGGACGGTGTAGGTCGAGTTGCAGACGCGGATTTTTTCCTCCAGCCCCGGCGACAGGTCCATCACCGCGACCGCCCGCGCGAACATGAGATCGACGGACTGACGAAAGCTCGGCTCGGCCGTGTTGGTCATCTGCATGGCGTTTCTCCCCTGCCGGTTTTTTGGGCACTGGGGCGACCCTAGCGCCGGCGTGTAAGAATCTCACGGCGATTCTTTTGCAGGGCATTCAGCTGCCACAGCGCGCGTCAAGGTTCGCAATTTCGAAAGAATCTCCTGGGTCGATTCCGGGGAATCGTGGACAATGCCGGAATAACGTCTCGTTCGTTCCTGACGCGAAGGGAAATGGGCCTGTTTTTCGGGGCGCTTTGCCTCAATTTCGCCCCAACTCAAGGGGTAACTATCCGATTGGAGAAGTGTCGGTCCCATGGGGGTGGGGCCTAGTGTGGAAAGGGTAGCCAGATGACCGGGAAGTTCGCGGTTTCGCGTTCGGCCTCTGCCAGGGCAAGCGTGAGCAACAGGGTCCTCTCAGCGCGGGAAATGCTGCGGCAGTTCCGGCGCGAGGAAGAGGGGTCGCTGCTCATCTTCGGCCTCTTCTGCTTCATCATCATGCTGGGCCTTGCCGGCGTCGCGCTCGACCTGATGCGGTTCGAGGAGCGGCGCACGACGCTGCAGAACACCGTCGACCGCGCCGTGCTGGCGGCGGCCGACCTGAACCAGACGCTGGAACCCAAGGAAGTGGTCAAGGACTATTTCCGCAAGGCCGGCCTCGAGCCGCCGACGGATGACCAGATCACCGTCCAGGAAGGCAATTTCGGTGAGTGGCGCACCGTGCGCGCCAATGTGTCCGAACAGCTGCCGACCTGGTTCATGAACATGTACGGGATCGAGTATCTCGCCACCCCCGCCATGGCCGTCGCCGAAGAGCGGATCGGCCAGGTCGAGATTTCGCTCGTGCTCGACGTGTCGGGCTCGATGGACAGCAACAGCCGCCTGATCAACCTGATCCCCGCCGCGCAGGACTTCGTCGACACGATGTTCGACTCGGTCGAGGAAGGCAAACTGTCGATCTCGGTCGTGCCCTTCGCGGCGCAGGTCAGCGCCGGCGCCGACCTGATGTCCTATTTCGACACGACCAACGAACACGGCTACTCGAACTGCATCGAATTCGATCCGTCGGACTTCTCGACGACGAGCATGACGCTGGCAGGCGCGGACACCCCGCGGACCTACCAGCGCAACGGGCACTTCGACCCCTATACCTCGAGCAACACGCACAACCCCTACTGGCAGTACCGTCACTGCCCCGAAGAGGCCGAGCGCGAAATCCTGGCCTTCTCGTCGGACCGCGACGAGATCAAGGACTTCATCGCCAACTTCGATGCCCACGGCAACACCGCCATCGATATCGGCATGAAGTGGGGCGCCGCGCTGCTCGACCCCTCGATGGCTGATGTCGTCGACGACATGATCGCCAATGGCGACGTCGATGAATCCATGTCCGAACGGCCCTACGGCTACGACAACGACGAAGCCCTGAAGGTCGTCGTCATCATGTCGGACGGCGCGAACACCACGGAATACCGGCTGAAGCCCGACGTCGACTCGGGCGGCAGCATCCTGTGGCGCAGCAACGCCTCGACCTATGACACCAGCACCTCGTCGGCGCAGTACTCGCTCTACGACTCCAGCCGCAACCAGTACTGGATCTTCGCCCTCAGCACCTGGCGCAGCGTTCCTTGGGGCGACGGGACCTACACGACCTGCGGGCGCCGGTCCTGCACAACCTCGAATGACCCCGGCGACGCCGTCCAGATGACCTGGGTCGAGGTCTGGAACCGGATGGGCATGCAGTGGTTCGCCCGCTACATCATGGGCGCGGTCTACGGATCGTCGACGCAGACCCTGTGGACCCCCGGCTCGACCGGCTCGCTGTCGGCGACCGGCGAGAACGGCAGCACCAAGGATACGCGCGCCCTTGCCATCTGCTCGGCCTTCAAGAACGCGAGCACGACCGGCAACAGCCCGCAGATCTACACGATCTCGTTCGAGGCACCTTCGGCGGGCATCTCGCTCTTGCGGTCCTGCGCCTCGTCAACCTCGCAGTTCTATGACGTGGACGGACTCGAGATCAACGACGCCTTCTCGGCTATCGCCTCCTCGATCAACAAGCTCCGGCTGACCTACTGATATGGCAAACCTCATCGCCTCCCTTCGCCGCCGCATCGGTTTCGGTCTTCGCTCCGAGGACGGAACGGCCACGATCCCCTTCGTGATCTTCATGCCCTTCTACATGCTTCTCGTGACCTCTTCGGTCGAGATGGGCATGCTGATGGTGCGTCACGTGATGCTCGAGCGTGGGCTGGACCTGGCGGTCCGCGACCTGCGCCTGGGCACCTGGACGCCGCCCGATCAGCAGGAACTGAAGAGCGTCGTGTGCAACAACGCCGGGATCATTCCCGACTGTACCGACGTGATCATGATCGAGCTGCGTCCCGTCGACACGACGACCTGGGAGCCACTCAGCTCTGGCCCGACCTGCGTCGACCGCTCGGCGGTCATCGCGCCCGACGAGCCGGCCTTTACCAGCGGTGGCGAGGACCAGCTGATGCTGGTGCGCGCCTGCGTCAAGTTCCGCCCGCTGTTCCCGACCTCGGGGGCCGGTTTCGCGATGCCGAAGGACGATGCGGGCGACTATGCCCTGATCTCGGCATCGGCCTTCGTCAACGAACCGAATGGAGGCTGACATGTCGATCATGAGGTCTTTCCGCCTGCGCCTGGGCAGCTTTCGCAGCGACACCGAAGGGTCGATGGTCGCCGAAGGCGTGATGGCATCCACCTTCCTGATCTGGTGGTACATCGCCTCGTTCCAGTTCTTCGACGCCTACCGGCAGAAGAACGTGAACCTCAAGGCCGCCTATACGATCGCCGACATGATCTCGCGGCAGGAGTCGGTCGATGTAAACTATGTCGACGGCCTGAACACGATCTTCGACTATCTGACCTATTCCAACGAAGCGACCTGGATCCGCGTATCCAGCGTCTACTGGGACGGCGACGACGAGGTCTACCGCGTGCAATGGTCGCGCGCCACGGGCAGCCATACCGCCCATACGGATGCGACGATCCAGCAAAAGGCCAACCAGATCCCGATCATGCCTGCGGGCGATACCGTGATCGTGGTCGAAACCAACATGTCCTACGAGCCGATCTTCCGCATGGGCCTCGACGCCCGCTGGTATGACACCTTCATCGTCACCCGCCCGCGCGTCTATTCCTGCGTTGCCTGGCAAGCAGGCGGCTGCAACGTCTGATCCCGGCATCAGATGGAAACGACTGACGAAGCGCCCGGCCTAGCGGCCGGGCGTCCTGTTTCTGGGGAAGACCTCGTGCCCCCTGCCCTCGGGCTCGTCATCCACAAGGTCGGTCGGGAAACCGTCGGCCAGGATCGACAGGCCGGTGGCCTCTTCCAGCCGTTCGATCACCCGGTCCGACTGCGCGCGTTCCCCATAACGCTTCTGCGCGTCGTTGAAGATGGCGATCATCAGGGGCGAGATTTCCAGGGGCACGCCATGCGCCTCGGCAATCTTCTGGAACAGGCCGATGTCCTTCTGCACCAGGTCCATCGTGAAGTTCACATCGCGCGAGCCCGACAGGATCAGCTGGCTTTCGGT
>JBJOQI010000162.1:0-2816 GCA_046050045.1 Pseudomonadota bacterium
ATTGTGTTTGGACTTATTGCCCAGGCCCTGATCCATTCCGTTCTGGCTTTTTCCAAGGTCGGCGAAATGGACATAAATCCTGTAGGCTTGTACCTCTTGCATGCCCTACCATTCTACGTCCTGCAGGCGGTTGTCACCGGCGCTGCACTTGGCATGATCATCGGGCGGAACACCGATTGAGTGCGAAATATGCGGACCACAAGGCAGAGAAGGTTCGACGGCAGTCGCGCCCCCTCCGCCACTTGCCCCCGCGAAAGCCTCTGCCACGGCCCCTGCGAAGGCGATCGTTTGGCGTCTGGCCGTGGGGAGGCGGCCCCTACGAGGCCCGGACGCCAAGGTTCGCGAAGAACCCTTCGGTGCCGATGTCGACCCAGAGGCCGATCCGGCCGGGTCTGGCCGGGATCTTGCCCGCACCGCGCAGCACCTCGGTGCCGTCGACCGCCGCGACGAAGTCGGTGCCGGTGAAGGTGACCGAAAGCCGGTGCCACAGGTCGAGGCCGATGTCGGCCCCGGCTTCGAACCTGCCTGGCTCGGTTTCGCGCAGCACGTCGAAGGGGTAGTCGGGAAAGGCGTAGTATTGCACCGCCCTGTCGCTGCGCGGCGGTTCGGGGGCGTGGCGCAGGCCGTTTGTCGGGCGGATATAGACGGATTCGTAGGACGAAAGATCGGGCTGGACCCGGTAGGCCAGGCCGATGAAGCCGCGCGCGTAGTCGGGCGCGTCGGGCAGCAGCCGGGCCGAGATGTCGACCTCGACGGTTGCGTCGGTGACGACCTCGGGCAGCAGCAGGAAGCTTGGCTGGTCGACATAGTCCACGCCCGGCTTGCCGGCACGGCTGGCGGCGTCAAGCGCGATGCGCAGGCAGCGCCGGCCGTCTTTCGTGGCCGGGGCGACCTCGACCTTGTTCGGATGGCTGCCCGTCGGAAGATCGGTGAGGTCATATCGGGTCATGGCGTGTTCTCGCGGTGGTCAGGCGTCCGGCGGCAAAGACGCCGGTCTGGGGCGGTCTTTGTTGCAGCGGGAAGGACAGAGGGCAAGCGCGAGCCTGCCCCCTGCAAAGGTCGGCCGGGCCTTCGGGGCAGGGCCCGTGCCAGACCGGCATGGCCTTCTTCAAGTCAGGGTGACGCTGGCGGCGGGACGCGGCCTGGTCGCCCGTCCCGGACAGGGCGCTGCTTGGCAGGATTGGCCCTCGCGCTCGCGGGTGTCGGCGCGGCATCGTGACGGCCAGCCGTACGATGCCCCCTTGCGAGAGGCGCGGTGGGGGACGGCCGGACTGCAATGGCGGGTCGGGTGCCGCAACCTTCAATGATCCGTCGTCCGGCCGGCCGTGCAGCTAGCCGCAGGCGGGTTTCAGGCCCCGGTCTTGACCGAATCGGCATCTCATGACATCGGTGTCATGACATCGATGTCATGACCTCCGAGGATGACTGGTTCCTCGGTCGGTGACGCAGCGGTGGGGGGGAAATGTCGACGATCTATGATGTCGCGCGTCGGGCGGGGGTTTCCCCGAAGACCGTGAGCCGCGTTCTGAACGGCGACGGTCCGGTGGGCGATCAGACCCGCAAGACCGTCGAGAAGGCGATGCGCGAGCTGGGCTACGTCCGCTCGAACGCCGCGCGGATGATGCGGGCGCAGAAGTCGGGCATCATCGGGCTGATCACCGGGGCGATCTCGACCAAGAACCAGACCTCGACCCAGCAGGGCCTGCCGGATCTGTTCATCGTGCAGGGCATCCAGAGGGCGCTGGAAAGCTCGGGGATGACGGTGATGATCGCCGACACGGGCGGGCGCAAGGACCGTGTCCCGCATCTGTTCGATACCTTCCTGTCGCATCGGGTCGAGGGGCTGATCTATGTCGCCGAATACCACCAGGAAGTGAACCTTCCCAACGTGCCGGACGACACGCCTCTGGTGCTGGCAAACTGCTTCGATGCCCACGGGACACCAGCGGTCGTTCCCGACGACCGGCGGCTTCAGGCCGACCTCGTCAGGCGCCTCATTGCGGCCGGGCATCGCCGCATCGCCTTCCTGTCGCTCCGCCCCGACATGGTGGCGGGCCAGCTGCGGTCGCTTGGCTATCGCGATGCGCTTGCGGAAGCAGGGCTGCCGTTCGAGCCGGCGCTGCTGGAACATGTGGATTTCGACCAGCCCGAGATCGGCCCGCAGCTGCTGTGGGACGTGATCGACAGGATACTGCGCCTCGACCAGCCGCCGACGGTCCTGTGCTGCGGCAACGACCAGATGGCGCTGATGGTCTATGGGATCCTCCGGTCGATGGGCCGCAAGGTGCCCGACGAAATCGGCGTCGCGGGGTTCGACAACTACCGCGCGATTGCCGAAACGCTCTATCCGCCACTGACCACGGTAGAGCTGCCCTACATCGCCATCGGAGCCCGTTCGGGGGAAAGGCTCCTGCATCTGATTTCCGGCGAAGGCCGGGAAGACCACAGCCCGCTGCTGGTAGCCGGGCCTGTGCACTGGCGCACTTCGGTGAACGAATTGCGTCGCGGAAAGATCGTGTCTCTGAAGACCCTTAGGGAGGAAAAGGAATGAAAGCCCTGAAACTCGCGGCCTCCGCCGCAATTCTGGCCTGGGCCTCGGCCGCGCAGGCACAGCAGACGCTGAGCATGTGGTACCACGGTGCCGGCAACGAGGTCGAAAGCAAGATCGTCAACCAGATCATTGCCGACTTCAACGGCAGCCAGTCCGACTGGAAGGTCGAACTGCAGAGCTTCCCGCAGGCCGCCTACAACGACTCGGTCGTCGCGGGCGCTCTGGCGGGCAACCTGCCCGACATTCTCGACGTCGACGGGCCGGT
>JBJOQI010000163.1:0-7515 GCA_046050045.1 Pseudomonadota bacterium
GCGCGACAAAGCCGGGTCATTGTGCCCGCCTCGCCAGTCGCTTCGCGCGGCGTTCGCGCCGTGCCAGCCGGATTCGCCTGATCTCTCCGCGCAGCCGGTCCTCGACACCCTTGACGACAGCCTCTGCCTCGTCCTCCGTCAGGGCACGCAGGGCTTCGCGATAGGCCGACAGGACCGTGGTCGTCCGCGATATTCGGCCCGTGAGCGCCCCCACGAAGGACGCGCGGCCCCGAACCGGGTGCAGGACCCGCCCCGGTGGCGCAGACTCCTGCACCAGGTCCAGCAGCAGGTCGGGGTCGGTGTCGAACTGGATGTCCGCGAACCAGCCGGGCGCCCTGTCCTCAAGCCGTCCCGACGTCAGCGACGGGTTGGCCGCCACGTGGGTGAACACGAACAGCTCATCATTGGGGAAGTACCGCGCCGAGACCGGGCCCTGCCCCGCCTCGCGCCGCAGCGCAAAGACATGGTCGATCGCCGCGCCGGAAAACCGCGTCATGGCAAAGATTGCCCGCATCACCGGCAGGCCCTTGAGCTGGCGCGAGAAACGCATGTCGCGGCCGTAGGGCTCCAGCCGGTAGCCAAGCGCGTCGCTGCCATCGCCCTCGAACAGGGCAAAGAACCCCTGCGGGTCGCTTGTAAAGAATACGTCCGGCTCGATCAGCCAGTAGAAATCCGCATCGGGCCGCGCACCGCGCAGGGCATAGAGGCTGTAGTCCCCACAGCGCCAGCCCCAGTCGGGCACCGCCGCCAGACCCGCCGCCGCAAGGAAGGCATCCGAGACATCGACCACCGGCAGCGGCGGCTCTACCCCCTCGGGCCGGTTCTGGAAGGCGACCACGACTTCGGCGTTGCGCACACCGGACAGGGCCTTGGCAAGCCTGTCTTCTTCCGGACCCCAGCGATGGGTGCGTATCGCGATCACTGTCTTCATGTCGCGCGTCAGGCCTTTGGTCCGACGAGAAAATTCGTGTTCCGCTCATACCGCTGAAAGCGTTCCAGCGCGGCGTAGCCGACCGAATCCAGAAAGGCGTCGAAGCCCGCATAGTTCACCGCATCGACCTCGATGAACAGCTTGGGCCGCGTCTCGGCCAGCAGCCGGCGCATCCCGGCCAGAACCTTAAGCTCCATCCCCTCGACGTCGATCTTGATCAGGTCGAACCGTTCGCCCCGCACCAGATCGTCGAGCGCCGCAAGCCGGATGTCGCCCTCGCCCTCGATCACCCGCGACCCGCCCAGATTGCGCGCCGGAACCCGCATCGAGGCCCCCTCGACCGCCTTGTCCGACAGGCCCATCCCCAGGAACTGCCGGTCGCAGACCGCGCCGATCCCGTTCAGGTTCACGTTGCTTTCAAGAATCTCGATCGCCGCCGGGTTCGGCTCGAACATCAGGATGCGCGCGGCATGAAGGAACTTCGCGACATAGAGCGAATGGTTCCCCACATTCGTTCCGATGTCGCAGAACCGACCGCCCACGGGGAAGTGGCGCGCGATGATCGCAAGCTCTTCGGGTTCGTAGAACTGGCCCTGCAGGTGGTGCTTCTGGATCTCGTCGCGCGGATTGACCACGGTGAAGAACACCGGCTCGCCATGCACGACGCTGCGCACCACCCGCGCCAGCGGCGAGACATAAAGCCCGCGCTTCCGCGCCCTGCGTTCCTGAACCGATTCCTGCGTGTTCATTCCGAGCATCTCACCATCGTCGCGCAAGTTACCGAATTTCCTTCGAAAATTCGCTTACCCCACGCTGCCCTCAAGACTGATCGCGACCAGACTCTGGGCCTCCATCGCAAACTCCATCGGCAGCGCCTGCAGCACCTCGCGGCAGAAGCCGTTGACGACCAGCGCCACCGCCTCTTCCTCGTCCATCCCGCGCGACCGGCAGTAGAACAGCTGGTCGTCGTCGACCTTGCTGGTCGTCGCCTCGTGCTCGACCCGGGACGAGGTGTTCTTGACCTCGATATAGGGCACAGTATGCGCGCCGCACTTGTCGCCGATCAGCAGGCTGTCGCACTGTGTGTAGTTGCGGCTGTTCGTGGCCCTGGGGTGCATCGACACCAGGCCGCGATAGGTGTTTTGCGCGCGACCGGCGGAAATCCCTTTCGATACAATGCGAGAGCGGGTGTTCTTGCCAAGATGGATCATCTTGGTCCCAGTGTCGGCCTGCTGCATGTTGTTGGCGATGGCGATCGAATAGAACTCGCCCTGGCTTTCGTCGCCCCGCAGGATGCAGGACGGATACTTCCAGGTGATCGCCGATCCCGTCTCGACCTGCGTCCACATCACCTTGGCCCGCGCCTCGCGGCAGTCGGCGCGCTTGGTGACGAAGTTGTAGATGCCGCCCTTGCCCTCTTCGTCGCCGGGGTACCAGTTCTGGACCGTGGAATACTTCACCTCGGCATCTTCCAGAATCACGATCTCGACCACCGCCGCATGTAGCTGCGCGACATCGCGCTTGGGCGCGGTGCAACCCTCGAGGTAGCTAACGTAACTCCCCTTGTCGGCGATGATCAGCGTGCGCTCGAACTGGCCGGTATTCTCGGCATTGATCCGGAAATAGGTCGACAGCTCCATCGGGCAGCGCACCCCCGGCGGGATGTAGACGAAGGAGCCATCCGAAAAGACCGCGCTGTTCAGCGTGGCAAAGAAGTTGTCCGACGCCGGCACGACCGATCCGAGGTACTTCCTGACCAGCTCCGGGTATTCCCGGATCGCCTCGGTGATCGAACAGAAGATGACGCCCGCCTTCTTCAGCTCCTCCTTGAACGTGGTCCCCACCGACACGCTGTCGAAGACCGCATCCACCGCCACCTTGCGCGCAGGCGCAACCTCGCCTTCGCCGTTCTCGACGCCGGCAAGGATCATCTGTTCCTTCAGCGGAATTCCCAGCTTTTCATAGGTCGCCAGCAGTTTCGGGTCGACCTCGTCCAGCGACTTCGGTTTCACCGCCATGCTCTTGGGCTTGGCGTAGTAATACTGCGACTGATAGTCGATCTCGGGGTAATGCAGCATCGCCCAGCGCGGCTCTTCCATACCCTGCCAGCGCCGGAACGCGGCCAGCCGCCAGTCGGTCATCCACGCGGGCTCGCCATTCTTCGAACTGATCAGCCGGACGATATCCTCGTTCACGCCCATCGGCGCGTATTCGGTCTCGATCTCGGTTTCCCAGCCGTACTTGTAGGCGCCCATGTTCTGGACGGTCTCGACCGTCTCGCGGTCGACGCCCTCGCGCACTTCAAGCTCGGCGAGTTTCTGATCACTGTCCAATGCCATCGTCCTTGCCCTGTCCTTCATGTCCTCAGGCCGCCCGCGCCCTGTGGCGCCGCGCCGCCGCAAGCCAGGCGTCGGCAAAGCGCAGCACATCCTCGCGCCCGACCCCCGGCCCGATCGAGACGCGGATGGCCGAGGCCGCCGCGTCGTCGTCAAACCCCATCGCCGTCAAGACCCGGCTCGGGCGGACCTTGCCGCTCGAACAGGCCGACCCGGCCGAGACGGCAAACCCTGCAAGGTCCATCTGCATGACCTGCGTCTCGCCCTTCCAGCCCGGCGTCACCAGGCAGGTCGTGTTGGGCAGGCGCGTCTCATTCCCGCCCACGACAATAGACCCGTTTGTCCCGGCTTCCAGCGCGCTTTCTAGAATATTTCTAACTTCCGCAACCCCGTCCCAGAGGCCATCGGCCAGATCGCGCGCCGCTGCCTCGGCCGCGGCCCCCATCCCGGCAATGCCGGTGATGTTCTCGGTGCCCGCACGCCGCCCCATCTCCTGCCCGCCACCCTGCGACAGCGCCGGAACCTCAACGCCGTCCCTCACGATCAGCGCGCCCACGCCCTTGGGCCCGCCGAACTTGTGGGCCGAGACGATTGCCATCTCGACGCCCATCCAGGCGAATGACAGGGGCACCTTGCCCACCGCCTGCACGATATCGACCAGCCGCGGTCCGTCATGCGCAGGCACATCCGCGATCACGCCGGTTTCGTTGTTGGCATAACCCCAGGCCAGCGCATCCGCGCCTTCTCCGGCCCCCTCGCGGCGATGCGCCCACAGGCAATCATGCGCCGTCGGATCGACCCTCATCCCGCCCGGCATCCGCGCCAGCACCGACGCGGCCTCGGTCGCGCCGCTGGTGAAGACCACCTCGGCGGGCTTGCAGCCCACCGCCGCCGCGACCTGCGCCCGCGCCCGCTCGACCAGCGCCCGCGCCGCCCGGCCCTCGGCATGGACGGACGAGGCGTTGCCCGTCACGTTCATCGCCGACGCCATCGCCGCCCGCGCCTCGGGGCGCAGCGGCGCGGTCGCGTTCCAGTCGAGGTAGAGCCTGCCCGTCATTCATCCACCATCGTGAACAGCGCCGGCACCGCCGGACAGGGCTTCAGCCCGTTGCGGATCACATCGGCCAGCGTGGTCTGGTGCAGGAAGACATAGACATGGGCCGACAGCGACTCCCACAGCCGGTTCGTCATCGACTGCGCCCGGCTGCCCGACAGCCCGCCCGTCGCGCCCGCCCCGGTGTGCATCGCGCTCACCGTCTCGTCCACCGCCTCCAGCACCTCGCTGACCCGGATGTCCTTGGGTTCCCGCGCGAGCCGGTAACCGCCCCCCGGCCCCCGTGCGGAATCGACCAGCCCCGCGCGGCGCAGCTTGACGAACAGCTGCTCCAGATAGGGCAGCGAAATGTCCTGCCGCTTGGAAATCTCGGCAAGCGAGGTCAGCTGATCCTCGCGGACCGTCGCCAGATCGGCCAGCGCGACCATCGCATAGCGTCCCTTGGTCGAGAGTTTCATGGGCCTCACCCCGCAAAAACATTGACGGCACCGGACCGGATCATTACCTCCGGTCCGAGCACGGCGGAACCTGGGTTCCGTTTAGAATTATTCTAGGGTATCCGAGTGAAACCGTCAAGAATGACGGCAAGCCCGGCCCCCGGTTACAAGGTAAGACGAACGCGGCCATGCCCGAAGTCATTTTTCCCGGCCCAGACGGACGCCTCGAAGGCCGCTATCACCCGCAGAAGAACGCCGATGCGCCGATCGCGATCATGCTGCATCCGCACCCGCAGTTCGGCGGCACGATGAACAACCGCGTCGTGCACCGGATGCACTACGCCTTCTACGACCTCGGCTTCACCGTCCTGCGCTTCAACTTCCGCGGTGTCGGCCGCAGCCAGGGCGAATACGACCAGGGCATCGGCGAGCTGTCGGACGCCGCCTCGGCGCTCGACTACCTGCAGGCGATGAACCCCAACGCCAAGCATTGCTGGGTGGCGGGCTTCTCCTTTGGGGCCTGGATCGGGATGCAACTGCTGATGCGGCGCCCCGAGATCACGGGCTTCATCTCGGTCTCGCCGCCCGCCAACATGTATGACTTCTCCTTCCTTGCGCCCTGCCCCTCTTCGGGCCTGATCATCAATGGCGGGGCCGACCGCGTCTCGCCGCCCAAGGACATCCAGGGCCTGGTGAACAAGCTGCGCGAGCAGAAGGGCATCACCATCAGCCACACCACCATCGACGGCGCGGGCCACTTCTTCGAGGATGACGAGGCGCACATGAAGCCGCTTCTCTCGAACGTGCAGGACTACGTCCGCCGCCGCCTCGGCGAGGCGACAAGGTAACGTCATGGGCGTTCTGGAAGACCTCGGCGACGATCTGGCGCGCAAGTGCTTCGAGGCGATGGCCGAGATGAAGGATGACCGCTTCTTCAACGACGTGGCCAAGGTGATCGGCACCTCGTCGCCGTCGCTGCAGGAAGCCTTCCTGACCTCGATGCGCCTGCGCCTTGCGGCCGAACGCGGCCACAAGTTCATCGACGACACGATGCGCTCCCGGCGCGAGGGCGGCAAGGCCCCGGCCGCGCCGCGCGACACCGAACCCCTGGGCGGGCATTGACCGGCACGGCTGACCGCCTGTCACGCCAGCTGGCCTTCCTGGCCGAGGCCGACCGGTTGAAGCAGGTTCTGCGCGCCACGCCCATTGCCGACGGCACGCGGCGCGAGAACTCTGGCGAACACAGCTGGCATCTCGCCCTCTACGCCCTCGTGCTATCCGATCAGGCCGGCCCCGGCGTGAACATCGACCGCGTGGTGCGGATGTTGCTGATCCATGACCTGGTCGAGATCGATGTGGGTGACGTGCCGATCCATTCGGCGAACGGTCAGGCCCACGGTTCGGCCGAAGTCTCGGCCGCCGAGGCACGGGCTGCCGACCGTATCTTCGGCCTGCTTCCCGGCGACCTTGCAGCCGACCTCCGCAAGCTCTGGGAAGAGTTCGAAGCCGCCGCGACGCCCGACGCGGTCTTTGCCAAGTCGCTCGACCGCGTGCAGCCTGTGCTGATGAACATCGCCGCAGGCGGCGGCAGCTGGATCGACTACGATGTGACCTTCGACCAGCTCGAGGCGCGCGTCGGCACCAAGGTCGCCCGCGGCGCGCCGACCCTCTGGGCCCATGTCCGCTCCCTTGCGGCAGACTGGTTCACGGCCCGAGGTCGCTGAGGCGCGACATTGCGGTATACACTCGCATACCGTCTTTTCGCCGTCACGCTTTTCCGCTATAGCCCCCGCATCGCATCGCCCGAAGGGACAGGCCCATGACCAAGATCAAAGTCGCGAACCCCGTCGTCGAACTCGACGGCGACGAAATGACCCGCATCATCTGGGACTTCATCAAGAAGAAGCTGATCCTTCCCTACCTCGACATCGACCTGAAGTACTACGACCTCGGGATCGAGGAACGCGACCGCACCAGCGACCAGATCACGGTCGATGCGGCCAACGCGATCAAGCAGCATGGCGTCGGCGTGAAATGCGCGACGATCACCCCGGACGAACAGCGGGTCGAGGAGTTCGGCCTCAAGCAGATGTGGAAGTCGCCCAACGGCACGATCCGCAACATCCTCGGCGGCGTGATCTTCCGCGAGCCGATCATCTGCAAGAACGTCCCCCGTCTTGTCCCCGGCTGGACCAAGCCCATCGTCGTCGGCCGCCACGCCTTCGGCGACCAGTACCGCGCCACCGACTTCCGCTTCCCCGGCAAGGGCAAGCTGACGCTCAAGTTCGTGGGCGAGGACGGCGAGGTGATCGAGCGCGAGGTCTTCAACGCCCCCGGCGCCGGTGTCGTCATGGGCATGTACAACCTCGACCAGTCGATCATCGAATTCGCGCGGTCGTCCTTCAACTACGGCCTGCTCAAGGGCTGGCCGGTGTATCTCTCGACCAAGAACACGATCCTCAAGGCCTATGACGGCCGCTTCAAGGACCTGTTCCAGCAGGTCTTCGACGCGGAATTTGCCGACCAGTTCAAGGCCAAGGGCATCACCTACGAACACCGCCTTATCGACGACATGGTCGCCTCGGCGCTGAAATGGTCCGGTGGCTATGTCTGGGCCTGTAAGAATTATGACGGCGACGTCCAATCCGACATCGTAGCGCAGGGCTTCGGCTCGCTCGGCCTGATGACCTCGGTGCTGCTCTCGCCCGACGGAAAGGTGGTCGAGGCGGAAGCGGCCCACGGCACGGTGACGCGGCA
>JBJOQI010000164.1:0-6164 GCA_046050045.1 Pseudomonadota bacterium
AACAGCGGACGCGACACCGGGTATTCGCCGGAAGCGATCGTTTCGGTCGAGGGAACGACGCCCGACATGGTCGCGACTTTCAGCTGTCGGTGTTGTTCGGGTAGAACGACAGGCCGAACACGCCGATGGCCTGCTTGTCGGCGTCGAGGCGCTGCAGCGTCTCGGTGTAGTCGCCGTCGACGTCGACCGATTTGCCGTCGGTGCGCAGCTCGTGGCACATCTTCTTGGCGTTGTCGCCCTTTTCCTTGTCGTCCTTGCCTTCCGCGGTGGCGAGGAACAGGTCAAGCGCGCCGGTTTCCTTGCAGCCCGCTTCGATAACCTTGATGTCGAAGACTTCGCGCGTGCCGTGCTTGGTGCCGGGAACGAAGGCCAGGATGTCCTGCGCGGGCAGGGCGGGGTTCACTTCAGCCCACTGGGCGGCGGCGTTGTCGGCAAGCGCGCCGTCCTTGACGACCTTGGCGGCGAGCGCGTTGTAGACGTCGGCCGGGGTCAGCGCGAAGTCGGCGCCGTTCACGTCCGAGGCGAAGACGATCCCGTCATAGCCGATGCGGACTTCCATGATCTCTTCGACGCCGTTGGTCTTGCACAGGTCGATGTCCGACTGCGAGATGCGGCTGGAGGAGTTGGCGATGTCGACCGTGGTCTCGCCCACGCCTTCGCACAACTTCTTGCGGCCTGCGCCCGAACCGCCGCCTTCCACGACCGGGGTCGGGAAGTCGAAGTTCTCGCCGAAGGCCTCGGCAACGATGGTGGCATAGGGCAGCACGGTCGAGGAACCGGCGATCTGCAGCTGGTCGCGCGCCGAAGCGGCGGTCGCGGCGGCAGCGATGGCCAGAACCGAGACGGACAGGGAGGAGAGTTTCATGAGCTTTGCTCCTAGCGAATTTCACGGGGCACGCACCACCCGTGCGTTCCCTCGGCCCCGGAACTAGTGGTCCTGCAACATGCTTTTGTGACAGTAACGTAACAGTTTTACGACAATCGACCTGCCCTTGCGCAAGGCACGAACCGGCCGTCGCAACAGCTTCCCTGCCATGGGTTACTCGACTGGCAGGATCACGCTGAACTTGCTTCCTTTTCCCGGCGTGCTGTCGATCTTGAAGCGCCCCCGGTGGCGGCTGACGATGTGCTTGACGATGGCCAGCCCCAGGCCCGTCCCGCCCTGCTCGCGGCTTCGGTGCGCATCCACGCGGTAGAATCGCTCGGTCAGGCGCGGCAGGTGCACCGGGTCGATTCCCTCGCCCCGGTCCACCACGTCGATCTGCCAGGCTGGCCCCCGCAGAACCGGTTCCCGCTCCAGCCAGGTCAGCGCCAGCCGCACCTCCTTGCCGCTTGCGGCATAGCGGACGGCATTCTCGACCAGGTTGTGAATGACCTGCACCAGCTGGTCATGGTCGCCGGGCACAGTCGCCGCCTGATCGCAGCCCGCAAGCACCAGGTCCACACCGTCGCCCTGGGCCCGCGGCCGCAGGGTCGCGGCCACCTGCTTCAGCAAGGCGGCCAGATCGACATCCTCGTCCGGTCTGCGGCGTTCCTCCGCCTCGACCCGCGTCAGCGACATCAGGTCGCTGACCAGCCGGATCATCCGCGCCGCCTCGCGCTCCATGATCGACAGGAACCTGTCGCGTGCAAGCGGGTCGTCCTTGGCTGCCCCGCGCAGCGTCTCGATGAACCCCATCAGCGCGGTCAGCGGCGTGCGAAGCTCGTGGCTCACGTTCGCCACGAAATCCCGCCGCATCGCCTCGGTCGCCTCAAGCGCGGTCAGGTCGGCAAAGGTCACCAGTGCCCCCGGCAATCCGCCCAGATCGGGCAGCGAGGCAAGGTGCACCATCAGCACCCGCTCGCCCGTGCCTGCCCCCCGTTCAGGCAGCGTTAGCCGGACATCCCGCGCGCCGCCCATCCGCAGCGTGGCATCCAGCGCGTCGAGGAACGCAGGCGTCCGCAGAAAGACCGCCGACTGCTTGCCCTCCAGCGCCGGGCCAAACAGCACCTCGGCCGCCGGATTGGCAAGCTGGATGCGGGAATTGGCCCCTATCACCAGGGCGGGAATCGCCAGGGCGGACAGCAAGGCCCCGTAATTACTTGAAAGAATCTCGCCTCTGTCCATCGTTGGGCTCCAATAGGGCACAAGCTCGCGTTTTGATGCATGACGCAAGGCAACTCTGCAATGCGCCTTGTTGACGGACGAGGCATCAATCCTACACTTCCGGTCGAGACGTTGACGCACCCCACCACTCTGGGGCGAAAGCTTCTGCGTTTCATGGGTTTGGTGTTTCGGAACGACAATCAGGATGACCGACAACTCCCCGCCGGGCCGCAAGCCCGACGCGCGAAAGCCGCAAGGCACAGTCACCCTTCCGGCCACGCCGCCGGCAGGCCCGTCGCCTTTCGGGCCCGACGCCCGCATCCTCGCGGTCAACTGCGCGCGCCTGCTTTCGCCCGAGGTGCTGTCGGCCCCCTCGCGCAATGTCACGATCGCGTCCTATGCCTCGCTCGACCGCGGCTATCTCGACCGCGTCGCTCCCGAGATCGTGGTCGGCCCGCTCTTCGGCGAGGAATTCGACATCCTCGACCTGATCCAGAAACTCGAGGCGCTGGGCTACACCGGCCAGATCACCGCCCTCGCCGGTCCCATGCCCAACCGCAGCGGGATCGAGGCCGAGATCGCGCGGTCCTGCCGCAGCACGACCTTCAGCCTGCATCTTCTGCCGCCGCCCGACAGCGACGCGGGCTGATCGCCCGGCGACAGGTCAGCCGATCTCTTCCACCACCATCAGGTCACGCTGCGATGCGCCCTTCGCGTGGGCCAGCGCTGCCTGATAATCCGGGCTGTTATAGCAGGCGACCGCCGCCTCCAGGCTCGGGAACCGCGCCACCACGTTGCGCGGGCGGTCGTTGCCTTCGAGCTGCACATAGCGCCCGCCGCGCGCCAGGAAGACCCCGCCATGCGCGGCAATCGCCGGCCCGGCAAGCGCGGCATAACGGCCATAGGCCTCGGCGTCGGTCACATGGACATGCGCGATCCACAGCGCGGTCTTCGGCGCATCGCTCATGCCACGGCCCCGATCACCGCTTCCGCGGCGGCCACCGCCTCGGCGGCCTTCGACGGGTCCGAGCCACCGGCCTGCGCCATGTCGGGCCGCCCGCCGCCACCCTTGCCGCCCAGCACCTCGGCTGCCGCCCGCGCGATATCAACCGCGGACAGTCTCGCGGTCAGGTCGGCGGTCACGCCGACGGCCACGGCCGCCTTACCCCCCGTGTCGGCCACCACCATCACGACACCCGATCCGACCTTGCCCTTCAGTTCATCGACCAGCGCCGGAAGATCCTTGCCCGAAACGCCCGAAACCACCTGAGGAACAAAGCGGATGCCGTTGATTTCCCTGATCTCCGGCCCGCCGCCCTTGCCGCCGCCCATCGCCACCTCGCGGCGCAGCTGCGCCACCTCGGTCTGCAGCGCCCGGCGCTCTTCGGCCCAGGCCTTGACACGCGCTGGCACGTCGTCGCGGCTGGTCTTCAGCAGTTCCGCCGCCTCGGCCAGCCGCCGGTCCTGCGCCAGCAGGTGATCGAGCGCCGCCTGCCCGGTCAGCCCCTCGACCCGGCGCACCCCGGCGCTCGACGCGGAATCGCTGAGCAGCACGAAGGCCCCGATATCGCCGGTCCGGCGCACATGCGTGCCGCCACACAGCTCCAGGCTGTAGGTATTGCCGTCCGCACCCTTGCCCGACCCGTCCTGAACGCCCATCGAGACGACGCGCACCTCTTCGCCGTACTTTTCGCCGAACAGGGCCTGCGCCCCGATCGCGCGGGCGTCGTCCGGCGTCATGATCCGCGTCTCGACCGGCGTGTTCTGCCGGATGAAGGCGTTCACCTCGGCCTCGACCTGCGTCTGTTCAGCCGCGCTCATCGCCTTGCCGTGGCTGAAGTCGAACCGCAGCCGGTCCTCGGCATTCAGCGACCCCTTCTGCGCCACGTGGTCGCCCAGGGCATGACGCAGCGCCTCGTGCAGCAGGTGCGTCGCCGAATGGTTGGCGCGGATCGCGCTGCGACGCCGGTGGCTGACCTCGAGCTTTGCCGGCTGGCCGCGCGCGATGGCCCCCTTGGTGACCCTGGCCACATGAATGAACACGCCTGCGGATTTCTTCGTATCCGTCACCTCGGCCTCGCCGGTGTCGGTGCGGATCCAGCCCGCATCGCCGACCTGACCGCCCGATTCCGCATAGAACGGCGACTGGTTCACGACGACCTGCACCGTGCTGCCCGCCTCGGCCGAGCCGACCTCGGCCCCGTCGCGCACCAGCGCATTGATCTGGCCCTCGGCGGTCTCAAGCTCATAGCCCAGGAATTCGGTCGTGCCATGCGCCTCGGCGATCTCGAACCAGACCTTGGCGTCGGCAGTGCCGCCCGCACCCGACCAGGCCGCGCGGGCCTTGGCCTTCTGTTCTTCCATCGCCGCGTCAAAGCCCTGCACGTCAACCGCCCGCGCCTTCTCGCGGAGCGCGTCCTGCGTCAGGTCCAGCGGGAAGCCGTAGGTATCGTACAACTTGAACGCCACGGCCCCCGGCAGGTCCGCGCCTTCGGGCAGGCGATCCAGCTCGTCGGTCAGCAGCCGCAGGCCGCGGTCCAGCGTCTGCTTGAAGCGCGTCTCCTCCAGCCGCAGCGTCTCCTCGATCAGCGTCTGCGCGCGCACCAGCTCGGGATAGGCCCCGCCCATCTGCCGCACCAGCGCCGGCACCAGACGGTGCATGACCGGATCCTGCGCGCCCAGCATGTGCGCATGGCGCATCGCCCGACGCATGATGCGCCGCAGCACATAGCCGCGCCCCTCGTTCGACGGTGTGACCCCATCCGCAATCAGGAACGAGGTCGAACGCAGGTGGTCGGCGATCACCCGGTGGCTGGTCTTGCCCGGGCCATCGGGATCACTGTTCGTCGCGTGGGCTGAAGCCTCGATCAGGCTCCGCATCATGTCGGTGTCGTAGTTGTCGTGCTTGCCTTGCAGCAGCGCGCCGATCCGCTCCAGTCCCATGCCGGTGTCGATCGACTGCATCTCCAGCGGAACCAGACGCCCGTCGGCGAACTGCTCGTTCTGCATGAAGACATTGTTCCAGATCTCGATGAAACGGTCGCCGTCCTGTTCGGCGCTTCCGGGCGGGCCGCCCCAGATGCTCGGCCCGTGGTCATAGAAGATTTCCGTGCAGGGGCCGCACGGCCCGGTCGGCCCCATCCGCCAGAAGTTGTCGTCGCTGGCTATGCGGATGATCCGTTCCTCGGGCAGGCCCGAGATCTTCTTCCAATACTCCGCTGCCTCGTCGTCGGTGTGATAGACCGTGACCGACAGCCTGTCGCGCGGCAGCCCGAAGTCCTTGGTCAGCAACTCCCAGGCATAGGCGATGGCCTGCTCCTTGAAATAGTCGCCGAAGCTGAAGTTCCCCAGCATTTCGAAGAACGTATGGTGCCGCGCCGTATAGCCCACATTGTCGAGGTCATTGTGCTTGCCGCCCGCGCGCACGCACTTCTGCGCAGTCGTGGCGCGTACGTAGTCGCGCTTTTCCACCCCGGTGAAGCAGTTCTTGAACTGCACCATGCCGGAGTTGGTGAACATCAGCGTCGGGTCGTTCCGCGGCACCAGCGGCGAGCTATCGACGACCCTGTGGTCGTTGCGCCGGAAAAAGTCGAGGAAGGTCGAGCGGATGTCGTTCAGGCTTGCCATCAGGGCCTCGCGGGGCAAAAGGATCGGCCCCGTTTAGCGCCGCAGCACGCCGCTTGTCCAGCGCCGTGGCCCGATCTTCCCTCTCTGCCCGCCGTCAGTGCAGGGCCGGTGCAGGCCCCGAATATTCTGCGAGAATTCCATTCTTCCGCGCCTGCGATGCCGCACCGTCACCCGACCCGCGACCGTGCGCGACTTCTGTGGCTTCCAGAGGTCTTCGGGCGGCCGTCTTCCTGCCCCGCCCGCGAAGGGAAAAGGCCGGGCAAGGCTGCCCGGCCCGAGACCGTTTCGCGTCAGGCCCGCCGGTCAGGCTTCCATGACATCCTCGCCGCCATCGTCGGGCGCGACACCGAAGTCGAGCCCGTGGCCGGCACGGATCTTGTCCTCGATCGAGGCCGCGACATCGGGATTGTCACGCAGGAACTGCTTGGCATTCTCGCGCCCCTGCCCGATG
>JBJOQI010000165.1:0-8484 GCA_046050045.1 Pseudomonadota bacterium
GCGGTCGCCGCCCACCGCAAGGGCAGCGTCAGCCCCATGCCGCGACCCGCGCCCGGTGCTGGGCGTCCGTCAGATGGTGCGCCGGGCTGATGAACTCTTCGGCCCGGCGGATCCAGCCACCCTTGCCGCCGTCCCGCGCGCAGGCGAACTTCCGGCTCGCCGGGCGCCCATCGGCCAAGGCGTAGTAGTAGTCGCGCCGCGCGATCCCATAGGCGTCGGCAAAGGCGGCAGGGTCGCCCCCCGCCGCACTCTGTGCTGCGGCCGCTGTCGCCGGACCGATCACGCCGTCGATGGCAACAGCATGCCCCCGACCGGCCAGCAGCCGCTGCAGGATTTTCACCGCATGGCTGCCTGCGTTGACGTACATGTCAAAGACCGATGCCTGCACCGCCTCCGGCAGACGGTCGATCCCCGGCCGCCTGTAGTAGTGCTCGACAAAGATCGCAGCCGCGTCCCCGGGCGTCAGCGCCCGCACGTCGGCCACATCGACCCGCCCGTCACCCGTCAGGTCCCGCCCGAGCGACCGCATCGTGTGGATCGTGACCCCATGCTTCGTCGCCCCGCCCGGATCGTCCGGGTCATCGACGAACCCGCCCTCCCGCTGAACGATTTCCTGCGCAATGTCCTCGACCGACTTCATGCCAGACCCTCCGCCGCTTCGCGGGAAGGGTCAGCGGCAACCGTTAATTCGTGGCTGCGGCAGCGTCCGGTTCGACATAGACGCCCTGTTCCTTCAGCGCGTCGATGACTTCCTTCGGCATGTAGCTTTCATCGTGCCGCGCGAGGATCTCGGTCGCCTCGAAGGTGCCCTTGACCATCCGGCCCGTCGCAACCATGCCCTGCCCTTCGGCAAAGAGGTCGGGCAGAACCCCGGTATAGGCCACCGGCACCGCCGCGCCCCCGTCGGTCACGCGAAAGCCGATCGTCTCTCCCTGTCCGCGCTTCAGGGTGCCTTCCTCGACCAGCCCCCCGATCCGGAACACCTCGGTCTCGGGTGGTGCGCTTTCGGCGACCTGCGACGGGGTGCGAAAGAAGTTGATGCCGTCCCGCATCGCATAGCCGACGATCCCGGCCGAGGCCGCCAGCGCCAGCGCCAGAAGGGCCAGCACCTGGATCCGCCGTTTCTTCTTCAGCCCCTTCATCGTCCACCCCTCACGGGAAGACAGGTGCCAGCATCAGCCCTGCCGTTTCCTCGATCCCCAGCATCAGGTTCGCATTCTGGATCGCCTGCCCAGACGATCCTTTCGTCAGGTTGTCCAGCGCCGCCACCACGATCGTCCGCCCCGGGATCCGGTCACCCGTCACCCCGATATGCACGAAGTTGGACCCCGCGATCGACCGCGTCGAGGGGAGTGCGCCGAAAGGTAGCACATGCAGGAAGGTCTCGTCCGCATACCGGTCGGCCAGCGCCCTGTGCACGGCCTGCGGGTCGCCCTTGACATAGACGGTGGCAAGGATGCCCCGGTTGAACGGCATCAGGTGCGGCGTGAACTGCACCAGCACCGGCCGCCCCGCGACCTTCGAGAATTCCTGGTCGAACTCGCCCAGATGCCGGTGCTTGCCGCCCGCCGAATAGGGATGCGTGCCGCCCGACAACTCGGCGTGCAGCAGGTTTTCCTTCAGACTCCGCCCGGCACCCGACACGCCCGCCTTCAGGTCAAGGATGATGTCGTCCAGCTCGATCACCCCGGCCTCGATCAGCGGGCGGATCGCATATTGCCCGGTCGCCGCGTTGCAGCCCGTGCCCGCGACCAGCCGCGCGCCCCGGATCTCGTCGCGGTAGAACTCGGTCAGCCCATAGACCGCGTCCTTCTGCAACTCGACCGCCGCATGCGGCTTGCCATACCACTTCTCGTATTCCGCCGGATCGCGCAGCCGGAAGTCCGCCGACAGGTCCACCACCTTCAGATCGCGCGGCAATTCCTTGATCACGGCCTGGCTGGTGGCATGAGGCAACGCGCAGAAGGCAAGGTCCACGCCCGACCAGTCGACTTCCTCGATCTTCGACAGGACCGGCAGGTCCAGATGCGCCAGGAACGGAAACACCTCGGCCATCGCCATCCCGGCCTTGCGGTCGCCGGTCAGCGCCACGATCCGCATCGAGGGATGCGTCGCAATCAGGCGGACAAGCTCTGCCCCCGTGTACCCCGAGGCCCCGAGGATCGCGATTCTGTGGGTCATGGCGGAATTCCCTCTTGGTCGGCGGCTGTTTACGGCAAGCCGGGCCCCCTCACAATGCCAAGCCGTTCCCCGGCCATCCCGCCTGCCAGCCCCTTGCCCCGTAGCGCGCCAGTTCCTCGTAGCGCGCGCCATCCCGCCGCAGCTGCGACCGCATCAGGGCAAAGCCGCGCACCTGCGCAACCGGCAGGACCGCGCCCTCCCCGCGCGACAGAAAGACCGCCAGCCGCGCCGCATCGCCGTCTCCGCCCGACCCGCCCAGACGCGCCAGCGTCACATGCGGACGAAACCGCTGCCTCTCGGGCATCACGCCAGCCCCATGCGCGGCGGCTCTGACCTTCCCCTGCAACGCCTCCAGCGCCGGATTGGCTGAGGCACCCAGCCACAAGGTTTCAGGCCAGGGCGAACCAAAGGTGCCAAGCCCCGCCAGCTGTAGCGGAAAGGCATCGAAACCGACACCCTCCAGCCCGTCGTGCAGCGCCTCTACACCCTTGTCGTCCAATTCACCGGCAAACAGCAGCGTCAGGTGCAGGTTCTCGCGCGGCACGACCCGCCCGGCCGGAATCCGCCCCTGCAACGCCTCGATCGCGTCCAGCAGGTCATCCTCGAAGGTCAGTGCCACGAACAGCCGCATCGCTGCCCGGCCTCAGGCCGCCTCGAAGCTGATCTTCCGCTTCAGGAACTGCGTCGCCTTCGACGACACGTTGCCCGGATCGCCCGTCGTCAGGAACTTCGACACCCTGCCGCGCCCCAGCATTTCCGGCCGGCGCGCCAGATAGTCGGCAAGGCTTTCGGCCACCAGTCCGGGCTGCGAGAACACCTTCACCCCCGGCCCCAGCGCCTCGGCAAAGGCCTTTTCGACCAGCGGATAATGCGTGCAGCCCAGAACTGCCGCCTCGGGGTGCGGCATCCGCCGCTTCAGGCTTTCCACGTGACTGCGCACCAGCGCCTCGGCCAGGATCTCGTCGCCAAGCTCGATCGCATCGACCACGCCCGCGCAGGGCTGCGCCTCGACGTCGACGCCGATGGCGCGGAACGCAAGCTCGCGCTGGAATGCGCGGCTCGCCACCGTCGCGGGTGTCGCAAACAGCGCCACATGCTTCACCGCCACCTCGCGCGGCGGGCCGTTGTCACCCCAGTGCCGCTCGGTCAGCGCCTCGATCAGTGGGACAAAGACCCCGAGCACCCGCTTGTCGCCCGGCACCCAGGTCTCCTGCATCCGCTTCAATGCGGCGGCCGAGGCCGTGTTGCAGGCCAGGATCACCAGATCGCAGCCCTCGGCCCACAGCCGTTCGACGCCCCGGCAGGTCAGGTTGAAGATGTCCTCGGCATCCCGCACCCCATAGGGCGCGTGCGCGTTGTCGCCGTAATAGACGAAGGGCACATCGGGCAGCCGCCGGACCAGCGCGTCCAGCACCGTCAGCCCGCCCAGCCCGGAATCGAAAACCCCTACTGCCATCCGCGCCCCCTCCGGGCCGCCGCCTTGGCGGTCAGGCCCTGTATTTCTCTTCGAACTCAAAGCCGTAGTCGTAGGACTTCAACGGCCTGGGCGACAAGTCATACGTGGCTTTGCGCAGGAAATCCATCATCCCCTTGGCGTCGGTCCGGTATTGGTCAAGCTCGCGCCGCGGGATCGGCTCGCCGACGACGATGCGCACCGGCTCGTCAATGCGCGACCGGAATTCCTTGATCAGCAGCGCCAGCCGCAGCGTCTGGTGCAGGTGGCTCGCGATCTGGAACAGCCGCGAATTCTGCCCGTCGAAATAGATCGGCACCACCGTCGCATCCGACTTGGTGATCATCTTGGCCGTGAAGTTCCGCCACATCGGATCGCGCGGTTCGCCAAAGGGTCGCGCCGCCGTCGATACCGTGCCGCCCGGGAAGATCCCCATCGCCCCGCCGTCCTTCAGCACCTGCAAGGCCGTGGCCCGGGTGCGCAGGTTCATCTCGACCGCCTCGCGCGTCTCGTCCCAGGACACCGGCAGAAGAACCTCGTCCAGCTCCCGCGCCCGCCGGAAGACCGAGTTCGCAAGAATGCGGAACTGGTTTCCCCGCAGCGTCGACAGGATGTGCCCCATGATCAGCCCGTCGAGGATGCCGTAGGGATGGTTCGCGATCAGCACCAGCGGGCCATTGGCCGGGATGTTCGTCAGCGCGCCGCCCACCACATCCAGCGTCAGCCCGTAGCGCTCGACCAGCACATCCCAGAAGGCGCGCCCTGCCGCAACTTCGTGCTCATATCCCCTTGCCCGCCGGATCAGTCCGATGCGGCCGGTCACGTTCTCCAGAACGCGGACAACAGCCCGCCCCGATTTCGAACTTACCGAAGACGCGTAACTGATCTCGCGTGTGACCTGATGCTTCATGTCCCGTCCGGTCCGGCCCTTCCCCCGCGCGCCATACCCGCTTCCGGCCAGCTTTGCGAGTCAAAGCAACAGCCATGTGACGCAAGCAGCCCAAGGCCATTTCCCGAACCGCCCAACAGTTCGGCAAGGCGGGCACCTTCCGGACATCGGCGAGTGTGCCACAGATTTTTCACATGCGCCGATCTATCATTTTTTTGCATAGGTCCTATGTTGTCGGCGCAATGCGTAGTGAGTGGTCGAAGGGAGAGCTTTGGGCATGATGGACTGGGACAAACTTCGGATCTTCCACGCGGTGGCTGACGCGGGCAGCCTGACCCATGCCGGCGATGCGCTGCACCTGTCGCAATCCGCCGTCAGCCGCCAGATCCGTGCGCTCGAGGAATCGCTGAACACTACCCTCTTTCACCGCCACGCGCGCGGCCTGATCCTGACCGAACAGGGAGAGCTGCTGTTCGAGGCGACCAGTTCTATGAACAAGCGCCTCGATGCCGCCGCCGCCCGGATCCGCGACAGCGAGGAAGAGGTCTTCGGCGAGCTTCGCGTGACCACGACCACGGGCTTTGGCACCCTCTGGCTCGCCCCGCGCCTGCCCAAGCTCTATGAACGATACCCCGACCTCAAGATCGACCTGATGCTGGAAGAGCGCGTGCTCGACCTGCCGATGCGCGAGGCGGACGTCGCCATCCGCATGAAGGAACCAAGCCAGGCCGACCTGATCCGCCGCCGCCTGATGAACATCCGGATGCGGCTCTATGCCAGCCCCGAATACCTGCGCCTGCGCGGCACCCCGACCCGCCTGGCCGAGATCGCGGGGCACCGGCTGATCTGCCAGAATCCTTCGACGCCACAGGTCGCCGCAGGCGCGATGCTGGTGCAGAGCCTGCTGTCCTATGACGTGTCCTCGACGCTGACGGTCAACAACTATTTCGGCGTGCTTCAGGGCGTGATTGCCGACCTTGGAATCGGCGTCCTGCCGGACTACCTGACCGAGGATTTTCCGAACCTTGTCAGGGTCTTGCCCGACGTCGAGTCGGCCGAGGTTCCGGTGTTCCTCGCCTATCCCGAAGAGCTCCGCCAATCCAAGCGGATCGCCGCCTTCCGCGAGTTCGTGACAGAAGAGATCATGGCCTATCGCAAGCGCCAGTCACCCGACACTTCAACCTGAGGTTGCTCTGCGTCTTGCATGCAACGCATGGCGGCTATGTTGCCACAGAGGCACCATCGCGCTTGAACGATTCGCATTCCGCACATAATTGGAGCGTGAAGGCGACGGTCGATGAAAGTCCCGCCGTCTTCTACCTCCCTGTTGGACTAGGCCGAGCTCTGCTCGGCCTTTTTTTTGGTCATTCGACCGAAGACAGGCGTGTCGTCAGGAAGCGCCGCTCGGCCTCGGTCCCGGACAGGGCAATCGCGGTGGCATAAGCGTCGCGCGCCTCGGCGGTGCGCCCCGCGCGGCGCAGCAGGTCGGCGCGGACCGCGTGGAACGGCTGATAGCCGGACAGCTCCTGCATCAGCCCGCCGATTGCCGCCAGCCCCGCCATCGGGCCTTCGATCTCGGCCCGCGCAACCGCCAGATTCAGCCGCACCACCGGTGTCGGCTCGTGGGCGATCAGCGCCTGGTACAGCGCCACGATCTGCCGCCAGTCGGTGCCCGCATGGTCCGGCGCCTCGGCATGAAGCGCCGAAATCGCGGCCTTGATCTGGAACGGACCCGCCCGCCGCATTGCCCCCGCGCCCTGCAACAGCGCGACGCCCTCGCCGATCTTTGCCCGGTCCCACAGCGCGCGATCCTGCGCGCCCAGCGCAACCAACACGCCATCCGGCCCGATCCGCCCGCCCCTGCGCGCATCCGTCGTCAGCATCAGCGACAACAGCCCCGCCACCTCCGGCTCGGACGGCAACAGCCCGGCCAGCACCCGGCCCAGCCAGATCGCCTCGTCGCAGAGCGCGGCACGCAGGGGCACTTCGCCGCGCGTGGCCGAATGCCCCTCGCTGAAGATCAGATAGATGACCGCAAGAACGGCATTCAGCCTTTCGGCTATCGCGTCCCTGCCCGGCACCGCAAAGGGAATGCCTGCCGCAGCGATCTTCGCCTTGGCCCGGCTGATCCGTTGCGCCATCGTCGGCTCCGCGTCCAGAAACGCGCGCGCAATCTCGGCCGTCGTCAGGCCGCAGAGCGTCCGCAACGTCAGCGCCACGCTCGACTTCCGCTCCAGCGCCGGGTGGCAGCAAGTAAAGATCAGCCGCAGCCGCTCGTCCGGAATCTCTTCCCCGACCATATCGTCGGCCTCGCCGCGCGCACTCAGGTCCGGTGCCAGCATGCGCCACCGCTTGTCACGCCTGATCCGGTCGATTGCCTTGCGCCGCGCCACGGCAAGGATCCAGCCGGCCGGGTTCCGGGGCAGCCCGCCGCGCGGCCAGTCCGTCAGCGCCGCCCCCGTCGCGTCGGCCAGGGCCTCCTCGGCCAGGTCGAAGCTGCCCAGCGTCGAAATAAGGGCGGCCAGAAGCCGCCCCCTTTCATGCCGCATCAGACGGTCAAGCGCCTGCGCCGGCGTCATGCGTAGGACATCACCGGCCGGATTTCGACCGTGCCCGTCCGGGCAATCGGCACCGCCGCAGCAAAGGTCATCGCCGCATCAAGGTCGGCCGCCTCGATCAGGTAGTAGCCGCCCAACTGCTCGCGCGTCTCGGCAAAGGGCCCGTCCATCGTCTCGACCTTGCCGCCGCGGGTCTTCAGGCAGGTCGCCGTCTCGGCCCCCTGCAACCCCTCGCCCGACAGCACCTTGGCCACATGCTTCATCCGCACGTCGAGCGTCATGAACTCTTCCATCCACGGCCCGAACTCCGGGCTGCCGGGTACCGGGTCATCGGCCGGATTGCCAAAAAGCAGGATCATGTATTTCATCGCCGTCTCCCTTGCTGGTCGGGACCGCAGGCCCGTTGCCTGACAGTCTAGACCAAGGACGTCCGGCAGGCCGCGTTTTCGACATGGGCCTGCGAAAAAATCTTCGCCCCCCGCCCGTGGACCTTTTCCCCCCTGCCCCCTTGCCCTAAAGGGGGCGCGACCGCTGCCTTGGGGGACGTTCATGCAGGAACCGAAGATCACGCCGGAACTCGTCGCCAGCCACGGGCTGAAGCCCGACGAATACGAACGCCTCCTCGGGATCATCGGTCGCGAACCCAGCTTTACCGAGCTCGGGATCTTCTCGGCGATGTGGAACGAACACTGTTCCTACAAGTCCTCGAAGAAATGGCTGCGCACCCTGCACACTACCGGCCCGCAGGTGATCTGCGGCCCGGGTGAAAACGCGGGCGTCGTCGACATCGGCGACGGTCAGGCCGTCATCTTCAAGATGGAAAGCCACAACCACCCCAGCTACATCGAGCCGCATCAGGGCGCGGCGACCGGCGTCGGCGGCATCCTGCGCGACGTCTTCACCATGGGCGCGCGCCCGATTGCCGCGATGAACGCGCTGTCCTTCGGCGAACCCTCGCACCCCAAGACCGCGCATCTGGTCAAGGGCGTCGTCGAAGGCGTCGGCAGCTACGGCAACGCCTTCGGCGTGCCCACCGTCGGCGGCGAGGTGCGCTTTCACCGCAGCTACAACGGCAACTGCCTGGTGAACGCCTTCGCAGCGGGCCTCGCCGATGCCGACAAGATCTTCTACTCCGCCGCCTCGGGCGTGGGCATGCCGGTCGTCTACCTCGGTGCCAAGACCGGCCGCGACGGCGTGGGCGGGGCCACGATGGCCAGCGCCGAATTCGACGACACGATCGAGGAAAAGCGCCCCACCGTCCAGGTCGGCGACCCCTTCACCGAAAAGCGCCTTCTGGAAGCCTGCCTCGAGCTGATGGCCTCGGATTCCGTCATCTCGATCCAGGACATGGGGGCCGCAGGCCTGACCTGTTCGGCGGTCGAGATGGGCGACAAGGGCGGCCT
>JBJOQI010000166.1:0-5174 GCA_046050045.1 Pseudomonadota bacterium
GTGGGAAACCTCGAACAGCCTCTGGGCGGCGGTGCAGTCGGGCACCCACATGGTCTATCACGCGGCCGGATGGCTGGAGGGCGGGCTGATCGCCAGCCCCGAGAAGTTCGTGATGGACTGCGAGGTCATCCAGATGATCCAGCGCTACATGGAGCCCGCGACCTGGGCCACGACGCCCGAGGACATCGCCGTCGAGGCCATCGCCGAGGTGGGGCCGGACGGGCACTACTTCGGCGTGCAGCACACGCAGGACCGCTATACCACCGCCTTCTATTCGCCCTTTGCCAGCGACTGGCGCAACTACGAGGCCTGGAAGATCGACGGGGCGCTGTGGACGGCCGAGCGCGCCCACAAGATCGCCAAGGCGATCCTGGCCGAGTTCGAGCCGCCGCCGATGGATGCGGGGATTCATGACGAATTGAAGGATTTCGTCGCGCGCCGGAAGGCAGAAGGTGGCGCGCCGACCGATTTCTGAGCCAGCCGCTTGGGCAAATCTTAACAGGTCGCACGGCAGGTTCGCGGCAGAACGCACGCGAAAGCACCGGGACGCCATGCACGGTCTTGTCAACCGATCGATCCAGCATTTCCTGACCGAAACCTATGGCGCGGACCTCTGGCGCGAGGCTGCGGCCGAGGCCGTTCTGCCGCCCGAGGGATTCGAGGCGATGCTGACCTACGAGGATGCGCAGACCTTCCTGCTGATCGACGTGGCGGCGGCGCGGTTGCGCAAGCCTGCGGCGGCGATCTGGGAAGACTACGGAATGTTCCTGGTCACGCTGGAACCGCTCCGTCGGCTGATGCGGTTCTCCGGGGTCGACTACGGCGACTTCCTCGCCTCGCTCGACGAATTGCACGAACGCGCCGAGCTTGCGGTCGAGGGGATCGGCCTGCCGCAGCTGTCGGTCGAGATGCGCGGCGACGGCCGGGTCACGCTGCGCCACGATCCGACCTGGCCGGGCTTTGGCCTGGCGCTGGCGGGTGTGCTGCGGGCGATGGCCGACGATTACGGCGCGTTGGCGCTGATCGAGCCCTGCGAGGGCGAATGCCGGGTCGAGGTCGAACTGCTCGACGCGGCCTATAGCACCGGGCGCGACTTCGTGCTTTCCGCGCGGGGTGCGGCCTGATGGACGGCGGCGGTCTGCAGGAGGTGCCGCTGCTCGGCCTGCCGGCGCTGGCCGTGCTGATGCCGATGGCGGTCTGGGTCGGGCCGGACGGACGGATCGCCGCCGCCGGACCGACGATCACCAAGGTGGCCGGGCGGGCGCTGGCGGGCCTTGGCTTTGCCGAGGTCTTTTCGGCCGACCATCCGGGCGGCGCGGGCGGCGATGTGCTGTCGCCCGACCTGCAGGGCCGCCGCCTGAACCTGCGGCTGCGCGGGGAAGAACCGCTGTTGTTCCGGGGCGTTGCGGCGCCCGCAGGGGCGGGGCAGGGGGTCATCGTCAACCTGTCCTTCGGCATCCGGGCCAGCGATGCCGTCAGCCGGAATGCCCTGACCGGGGCCGATTTCGCGCCCACTGACCTGACGGTCGAACTGCTGTACCTGACCGAGGTGAAGGCCGCCGTCATGGCCGAGCTTGCGGCGCTGAACCGCCGCCTGCGCGCGGCGCGCGACTGTGCCGAGCACAAGGCGATGACCGACGGGCTGACCGGCCTGGCCAACCGGCGGGGGTTCGAGGCCGCGCTGGCCCGTGCCGCCAGCGCGGCGCGGCGGGGAAGGCCCTTTTCGCTGTTCCTGCTGGACCTCGACCGGTTCAAGGCGGTGAACGACACCCACGGTCACGCCGCGGGCGATGCGGTTCTGGCTGCCGTCGCCCAGGCCCTGCGGCAGGAAACGCGGGGCGAGGATCTGGTGGCGCGGCTTGGCGGCGATGAATTCGCGCTGATCCTGCCGGGTGCGGCCGGGGCAGAGGCGCTGCTGCCGCTTGCCGGGCGGATGATTGCCGCGATCGAACGGCCGGTCGCCTTCGAGGGCCAGGCCCTGTCGGTCGGGGCAAGCATCGGGATCGCCCTGTCGGATGCCCTGACCGATGGCGGGGCGGACCCGGACCGCCTGCTCGCCGCGGCGGACGCGGCGCTTGATGCCGCCCCGCGCGCCGGGCGCGGCCGCGCCGTGAGGGCCCGCGCGGGCTGACCGGCCCCGGCCCCTCGCCGGGTCTGGCCTGTCCCGCCCGCTCCGGTCTAGTCTGCCCGCCGACAAGGACGGAAAGGGCGGGGCGTCATGCGGGTTCTGGTCATCTACTGCCATCCGCAGGCCGGCAGCCTGACCGCGGCGGTCCGCGACCGGGTGGTCGGGGCGCTTGCGGCAGCGGGGGCCGAGGTGCGCGTGACCGATCTTCATGCCGAAGGCTTCGATCCGGTCCTGCGGGCCGAAGACCTGGCCCGCTACAATGACAGCCCCGCGAACGAAGGCCCCATTGCCGCTCATGCCGGCGACCTGCGCTGGTGCGAGGGGCTGGTGGTGATCTACCCGACCTGGGGTCAGGGCCTGCCCGCGATGCTTAAGGGCTGGCTTGACCGGGTGCTGGTGCCGGGCCTCGGCTTTCTGCCGCCGAGACAAGAGGGCGGGCGGGTGCGGCCCGGGCTGACCCACGTGCGCAGGCTTGCCGTCTTTACCACGCATGGCACGTCCTGGTGGGTTGCAAAGCTGACCGGTGACGCGGGGCGCATCACGCTGATGCGCGGACTGCGGCTGCTGCTTGCGCCGCGGGCGCGGGCGCGGTTCGTGACCCTTCGCGCCGTGCATGCGGCAGGGGCCGACCGTCGCGCGGCGCACCTCGACCGGGTGGCGGCGATCACCGGGCGTCTTTTCGCCGGCTAATCCGACTGAAAGAATCGGGATTGACGAACCTGAGTGTTTTTGTCAGGAAGAGCGCACGACCCAGCCATCCCCCCGAGGGGCAGCCCGGTGAGATCGACACGTCCGTCCCATCGGAGACCCAGGATGACACGCGAACAGGACCGCCTGCGGGCAAGGAAAGACGACAGAGAGACCAGACCCAACCCTCCGGCGCGCATCGACCTGCTGGCGCTGGCGATGACCTGCGCCCTGCCGACCGAGGCGCGGCTCGAGGCGATGCTCGACCGGATCGAGGGGCTGAAATGAACGCGCTGGCTTCGGTGACACTGTGCGAGTCGGTTCCGGCCTCGCCCGCGCGCGGGCCGACCCATGATGCCCGCGCCCTGACGGCGGGCGGCGTGACCGCGACGATCCGGCTCGACGGGCAGGAATACGTGCTGCGGATCACCCGGGCGGGAAAGCTGATCCTGACGAAATGACACAAATCCGGGGCTCTGATGGGGCCCCGGCACCAGAGAGAGCGACAGAATGCGACATTCCCTGATCCATGCCCTGATGACGACCGCGCTTGTCGCGGGGCCCGCCGCAGCCTCGCCCGAGGCGGATGTGGTCAAGACCTATGCCGACATCGGCGCGGCGGTCTATGCCGACAGCCTGGCCACGGCGCAGGCGCTTCAGGCCGCGACCGACGCGCTGATCGCCGCGCCTTCTGTCCAGACGCTGCAGGCCGCGCGGGACGCCTGGAGGGCTGCGCGCATTCCCTATCAGCAGTCCGAGGTCTTCCGTTTCGGCAATGCCATTGTCGACGACTGGGAGGGCAAGGTGAATGCCTGGCCGCTCGACGAAGGGCTGATCGACTATGTCGATGCCTCCTACGGCGGGGCGACCGATGAAAACGGCTATGCGGTGCTGAACGTCATCGCCAACCCGGGCTTCGAGCTTGGCGGCAAGGCGGTCGATGCCGCAGCGATCACGCCCGCCCTGATCGCCGGGACGCTGCACGAGGCTGACGAGATCGAGGCCAACGTCGCCTCGGGCTATCACGCGGTGGAGTTCCTGCTCTGGGGGCAGGACCTGAACGGAACGGGCGCGGGGGCCGGCAACCGCCCGTTCACCGACTATCTGCAGGGCGAGGGCTGCTCCGGCGGCAACTGCGACCGGCGCGCGGCCTATCTGGATGCGGCGGTGGACCTGCTGGTGGCGGATCTGGAGTTCATGGCCGCCCAGTGGGTCGAGGGTGGTGCCGCGCGCGCGGCGCTTCTGGCCGACGAGGGGGCCGCGCTGACGGCGATGCTGACCGGGATGGGCAGCCTGTCCTATGGCGAATTGGCCGGGGAACGCATGAAGCTCGGCCTGATGCTGAAGGACCCCGAGGAAGAGCAGGACTGTTTTTCCGACAATACCCACATGAGCCACTGGCTTGACGGGCTTGGCATCCGCAATGTCTACCTCGGGCGCTACGAACGCCCCGATGGCAGCGTGGTCGAGGGGCCGTCGCTGTCGGCGCTGGTCGCGGCGAGGGCACCCGAGGTCGATGCGGCGCTGAAGGCCGAGCTTGATGCCAGCGTCGCGGCGCTGGGGGCGATCAAGGCGGCGGCTGAGGGCGGCACGGCCTATGACCAGCTCCTCGCGCCGGGCAATGCCGAGGGCGAGACGCTGATCGGCGCTGCGGTCGAGGCACTTGTCACCCAGACCCGTTCGATTGAACGTGCGGTGGCGGCGCTGGAGCTTGATGGTGTGACCATCGAAGGGTCCGACAGCCTCGATTCGCCCGAGGCGGTCTTCCAGTAAGGGCCGGGCAGTCCTGTAGCAGCGCGCCCCCGCCGAAACACGGCAGGGGCGCGAGCCAAGGGGAAAGGGCGCAGGATGCGCAATCTCATGCTTCTTTCGATCCTGCTGGCTGCCGCGGCCCCTGCGCTTGCGGCGGATCTTCAGCCGGACCTGGGCGATCCGCATCTGGCCGTCGTGCCGCGCACCGCCGCCGAGGCGCGGCGGATCGAGACGGCCCTGGCCCCGCCTGCGGATTTCTCTGCCCCCGAGCCGTTCGAGGGCAACCCCGGCGGCGCGGCGACGGTGCGCTACCGCGCGACGGCGGATGCCTTTTCGCAACATTCGGCCAACATGCCCTTCGAGCGCGAGCTGGATTTCAAGGTCGGCAACGGGCTGTTCCGCAAGCTCTGGGTCTCGGCCCCGGCCTCGACGCTGGCCTCGGACGGGCTCGGGCCGCTCTACAACGCGCGGGCCTGCCAGAACTGCCACCTGAAGGACGGCCGCGGCCGCCCGCCCGAGGGCGCAGAACCGGCGGTGTCGATGTTCCTGCGGGTCTCGGTGCCCGCACCCGACGCCAGTCCGCCAAGCCAGATCGAGGCCTATCTGG
>JBJOQI010000167.1:0-3805 GCA_046050045.1 Pseudomonadota bacterium
GCGCGCGGCGGAATAGGCGGAATAGGCGGCGTTCGATTTCGGCGCCAGCGCGAGGTAGATCACCGCATTCGCCAGCGCCAGTTCCCCTTCCGGGCTGCCCAGCCGTTCAAAGGTGTTCCAGGCGTCAAGGCAGACCCCCTGTGCCGCGGGATCGGCCAGACCGATGTCCTCGACCGACATCCGGGTGATGCGGCGGGCCAGGAAGCGCGGGTCCTCGCCCCCTTCGAGCATCCGGGCGAACCAGTAAAGCGCGGCGTCGGGGTCCGAGCCGCGCACCGACTTGTGCAGCGCGGAAATCAGGTTGTAGTGCTCGTCGCCCGACTTGTCGAACTTGGCCGCCCGCCGCATCAGCCGCGAGGACAGCGCCGCGCGGTCGAGCTTGCCCTCGACTTTCCAGGCCGCGACCTGCTCGATCAGGTTCAGCAGCGCGCGGCCATCGCCATCGGCCATTTCCAGCAGCGCCTCGCGCGCATCGGCATCAAGCGGCAGGGCGCGGTCCAGCTCCTTTTCCGCCCGCTGCGCCAGGCGTTCCAGATCGGCCAGCGTCAGCCGCTCCAGCACGATCACCTGCGCCCGCGACAGAAGCGCCGCGTTCAGCTCGAACGAGGGGTTCTCGGTCGTGGCCCCCACCAGCAGGATCGTGCCGTCCTCCATGTAGGGCAGGAAGCCGTCCTGCTGGGCCTTGTTGAAGCGGTGGATTTCGTCCACGAACAGCAGCGTCCCCCTGCCCTGCTGCCGGCGCAGGCGCGCGGTGTCGAAGACCTTCCGCAATTCGGGCACGCCGGTGAAGATCGCGCTGATCTGGACGAAGGCGAGGTCGGTCTGGTCGGCGAGCAGCCGCGCGATCGTCGTCTTGCCGACGCCCGGCGGCCCCCAGAGGATCAGCGAGGACAGGCTGCCCGAGGCCAGCATCGCGCCCAGAGGCCCGTCCGGCGACAGAATGCGCGACTGGCCGACGATGTCCTCGATCCGGGCCGGGCGCAGGCGGTCTGCCAAAGGGCGCGGGGCCGCATCGGCTGACGCAGGAGAGGCGTGATCGAAAAGGTCGGACATTCCCCGACCCTAACGCCGGCCCTTGCGCGAGAGAAGGGCGATCAGTGGACCGGCTGGCCGAAGTTCAGCGACACCGCCTGATAGTCGACGCCGTCCATGTTCATGACACGGCCTGCCGCCGTCATGTCGAGATCGCAGCGCGCGGCCCAGCGGGTCCAGTTCGTCGGCAGAAGGGCAAGCATATGGGTGATCCCGAGCTCGCGCGCCGTGCGCGACATCTCGACCACCATGCGGGTATGGACGCGGCGCCGGATCGCTGCGGGAACCGAATGCAGGACGAAGCCGCGGGTCACTTCCCAGACCCTGTCATCGACGGGGGCCTCGAAATCCAGCAGATCGCGCGGAATCGATTCCAGCAGGCCGCGCTGCGCGTCACGGATCATGTAGCTGTAGATGCCGCACTTGGCCGTCGAGGGCGTCAGTCGCACCCCGCCGAGAACCTCGCCAAAATCATGCACCGCAAGCCAGCGGCTGGCCGGTGTGTCGTACTGGTCGTACTCCATCCCGAGAGCTTCGGGCAGCTTCCACTTGTTCTGGACGATGAAGGACTGACGACGCGCACGCAGGATGTTGGCGAAAAGCTCGCCATGATTGTGCATGTTTTCAAAGGACAGGGTCGTACTTTGCATCGTCGTCTCCTAGCCGAGGTCTTTACGACATCCGGCCCGTATTCCGTCAAGCATCAAATCAGCCTGTAGTCCCGCGCGCGTTGGATTGCTTCGGCAGTGGTTCGCGCCAGCAACCTCTGGCGCGCAGAATTGAGGCGCGCCTTGAGCGCGCTTTCCGAGATCTTCAGTTTCGCGGCGGCCGCGGCGTGGCGGTCGCCGTCGGCGATCAGGCGCAGCGCGTCGATCTGGGCCTTCGACAGGCTTGTCGGCGGCTCTGTCAGATCGTGCAGGTTGGTGATGATGGCCGCGAAGTCCTCGATCTCCTTGTCCGAGAACTCGCGGTCGGCCCGTGCGGCCGAGGCGATGGTGCGCGACTTCACCGGCCCGCAGGAGACGGCGAAGCCGTAGATCATTCCATATTCCCGCGCCTGACCCAGGATGTCGAAGGGGTCGGGGATGGCAATCTCGCTCCAGCGCGAGGAGCCCGTCGTCGAGAACCCCCAGGCGATGATCGGGTCACGCAGGGCGAAGGCCTCTTCGGTATAGCGGTCGATCCAGCGCGCATCGTAGGTCTGGTGGTGCAGGAGCGGCAGCGCAAACCGGATGTGCAGGGCAAAGAAAAAGCCACTCGGCGCCATCAGCGACAAGCGGTGCAGTTCGAGTTCTATTCCAGTTCTTAAGGACATGTCTTTTTAGACAAGTTGCACCATTCAGCGTCAACCGTAAATTGAGTGGCGTAAACGCCTGTTCCCAAGCGTAATTTCGAGGTGCCAGCCAAGTGCGGTCGATCAACCCAATATTGTTCGCCAGTTTGATGCGATTGCCCGACTCTGCAAGAGTGGACGTGCTCGAGTTCATCGGAGCGTCACCAATTGGCGACGGTTATCTGGCCGACATCATCGAAAAGCTGTCAGATCGGCTTGGTGCCGACAGAGCTGCGGCGCAAAACGACCTTAAGTTGGGCGTGTAACCGACGGGCGACAAAGAAAAACCCCAGCCGTGAACGGCCGGGGTTCCTGATTCGCGCGGCCCGATTCGGGTCGGATCAGTCTTCGGCGGCCTCTTCGGCGGCGACGCGGGCCTTGTCGGCAGCGCCCTTGGCCGAGGTGTCGCGGTCCACCAGTTCGATGATCGCCATCGGCGCCATGTCGCCATAGCGGAAGCCGGCCTTCAGGACGCGGGCATAGCCGCCCTGGCGGTCCTTGTAGCGCGGGCCGAGGATTTCGAAGAGCTTGGCCACATAGGCGTCCTGCTTCAGCTGCGAGGCGGCCTGGCGGCGCGCGTGCAGGTCGCCGCGCTTGCCGAGCGTGATCAGCTTTTCGATGATCGGCTTCAGTTCCTTGGCCTTCGGCAGCGTGGTCTTGATCTGCTCGTGCTCGATCAGCGAGCCGGCCATGTTGGCGAACAGCGCCTTGCGGTGTTCGTGGGTACGGTTGAGGCGGCGATAGCCGGCACCGTGGTTCATGATGTGGTCTCCTTACGGTTTGCTTTGTCCGGCGGGGCTCTCGTCTCCCCGCTCACCTTGGGCTTTCGCCAGTCATTCCCCCGATCGCCGGGGCATTTTGGCAGGATGGGTGATGTCACCCATCCCCTTAGAATTGGTCCTCGAACCGCTTGGCGAGATCCTCGATGTTCTCCGGCGGCCAGTCCTCGACATCCATCCCGAGGTGCAGGCCCATGCCCGAAAGCACTTCCTTGATCTCGTTCAGCGACTTGCGGCCAAAGTTCGGGGTGCGCAGCATCTCGGCTTCGGTCTTCTGGATCAGGTCGCCGATGTAGACGATGTTGTCGTTCTTCAGGCAGTTCGCCGAACGGACCGACAGTTCCAGCTCGTCCACCTTCTTGAGAAGGAGCGGGTTGAACTCCAGCCCCTCGTCGGCGGCGGTCTTGGTGGCCGATTCCGGTTCGTCGAAGTTGACGAAGATCGACAGCTGATCCTGCAGGATGCGCGCGGCATAGGCCACGGCGTCGTCCGGCGTCAGGCTGCCGTCGGTCTCGATCTTCATCGTCAGCTTGTCGTAGTCAAGCACCTGGCCCTCACGGGTCGGGGTGACTTCTTAGGACACCTTCTTCACCGGCGAATAGATCGCGTCGATCGGGATCAGGCCGATCGGCGCGTCTTCCGGACGGTTCTTGTCGGCCGA
>JBJOQI010000168.1:0-5955 GCA_046050045.1 Pseudomonadota bacterium
TCGGGATTGTCAATCACAAACGATCAACTTCAATCATGCTGCACCTGCAAACACTCATGCTGTGACTGAAAATGATTGACAGTGATCGTTTTCCCGATAACGCTGCGGACCGAGGGAGAGAAAATGCACGAATCTGAACGCCACCGGATCATCCAGTCTGCCGTGCAGGATCGACCTGTCGCGACGGTCGGCGATCTGGTCGCGCTGACCGGCGCGTCCGAGGCGACGATCCGCCGCGACATCGCCACGCTGCATGTCCAGAAGAAGCTGCGCCGGGTGCGGGGCGGAGCGGAATCGATCCATCCGCCGCAGTTCGTGGGCATCGCCGGGCGGCCCTTCAGTGTCAACGAGACGATGAACATCGCCCAGAAGCGCGCCATAGCGCGCGAGGCTGCGGCGCTTTGCCAGGACGGCGACGCGATCATCATCAACGGCGGCACGACGACCTTCCAGATGGTGCACCCGCTGTCGGCGCGGCGCTGCCAGGTCTTTACCAACAGCTTCCCGGTGGCTGAACACCTGCTGAAGCACTCCAAGAACACCGTCCTGCTGTCGGGCGGCACGATCTACCGCGAACAGAACATCATCCTGTCGCCCTTCGACAATGACGTGACAAAGAACTTCGCCGCCCAGCGCATGTTCATCGGGGCGCATGCCATCGGCTCGCTTGGCGTCATGGAAAGCGACCCCCTGGTGATCCAGGCTGAACACAAGATGATCGGACAGGCCGACGAACTGGTCGTGCTGGCCGATTCCACGAAATTCCGCAGGCGGTCGAGCCTGATCCTCTGCCCGCTGTCGCGTGTCACCACCGTCATCACCGATGACGGCATCACCGACCGCGAGGCGCAGATGCTTGCCGATGCGGAAGTCAGACTGATCGTGGCCGAAACCCGCGCCACAGACAGGGAAGACGCGGTCGCCGGGGGATAGCCCGCCGCCCGTGACGAAGGCTCAACCAGGGAGGTATCAATGAGCTTCTGGAAAAAGGCACTGACGACGGCGGCGCTGGCCACCGCACTTCTGGCCACCGGCGCGCAGGCCGAGACGAAGCGCATCGCGCTGGTCGTCAAGGCGCTGGGCATCGGCTTCTTCGAGGCCGCGGCCAAGGGCGCCGAGGAAGCCGCCAAGGAACTGGGCGATGTGGAAATCATCTACACCGGCCCGACCGACACCACCGCCGAAGGCCAGATCGAGGTCATCAACAGCCTGATCGCGCAGGGCGTCAATGCCATCGCGATCTCGGCCAACGACAAGGACGCACTCGTCCCGGCGCTGCAGAAGGCGATGGAACGCGGCATCACCGTCATCTCGTGGGATTCGGGCGTGGCCAAGGAAGGCCGCCAGATGCACCTGAACCCCTCGTCGAACGCGCTGATCGGCAACACGATCATCAAGCTCGCCGCCGACCACATGCGCGACGGCGGTGACGTGGCGATCCTGTCGGCCTCGGCCACGGCGACCAACCAGAACACCTGGATCGAGGAAGCCAAGAAGGTGCTGCCGAACTATCCGGGCGTGAACCTTGTCGCGACCGTCTATGGCGACGACCTGGCCGACAAGTCCTACCGCGAGGCCCAGGGCCTGATCGCGACCTACCCGGACCTCAAGGCGATCATCGCGCCGACGACGGTGGGCATCCTTGCCGCCTCGCAGGCGGTGACCGACGCCGGCCTGATCGGCAAGGTCAACGTCACGGGTCTCGGCCTGCCGTCGGAAATGGCGGGTGCCGTTGAATCCGGTGCCACCAAGTCCTTCGCGATCTGGAACCCGATCGATCTTGGCTATGCCGCGACGATGCTGGCCTACAACATCTCGAACGGTGCCGCGACGGATGCGGGCGCGCAGGTTCCGATGGGCCGCATGGGCACCGCCACGCTTGACGACAATGGCGAGGCCGCGATGTCGGACCCCTTCACCTACGACGCCTCGAACATCGCCGAGTTCAAGTCGATCTTCTAATCGGACCGGCCCGGGCCGCGCCAGACCGGCGCAAGGCCCGGGCCACCCCGTTTCCCCAACAATCAGGCCCGACCATGCAGCCCGTCCTGTCCCTGCGCGGCATCTCGAAAAGCTTTCCCGGCGTGAAGGCCCTGTCGGATGTCCGGCTTGACCTTTTCCCCGGTCAGGTCACCGCCCTCGTGGGCGAGAACGGCGCGGGCAAGTCCACGATCGTGAAGATCCTGACCGGCATCTACCAGCCGGACACCGGGACGATATCCATCGACGGCCGCGAGATGCACCTGCCCTCGGCCGAGGCCGCCGCCGATGCCGGCGTGACCGCGATCCATCAGGAAACGGTGCTGTTTGACGACCTGACTGTGGCCGAGAACATCTTCCTGGGCCACGCGCCCCGTAACCGCTGGGGCCTGATCGACTGGTCCGCGATGACCGCTCAGGCCCGCGAGATCCTGACCCGCATCGGCGCAAGGCTCGACCCCGGCCTGCTGCTCAAGGACCTCGGGATCGCCAGCCGCCACCTTGTCGCCATCGCCCGCGCCCTGTCGATCAATGCCCGCGTCGTCATCATGGACGAACCCACCGCCGCCCTGTCACGGACCGAGATCGAGGAGCTGTACCACCTCGTCGAGCGCCTGAAGGCCGAGGGCAAGGCGATCCTGTTCATTTCCCACAAGTTCGACGAGATCTTCCGCATCGCCGACCGCTTCACCGTCTTCCGCGACGGGGCCTTCGTGGGCGAGGGCGCGATGGCCGAGGTTTCCGAGCCCGAACTTGTCCGCATGATGGTGGGCCGCCCGGTCGATCAGGTCTTTCCGCACCGCGTGAAGAATCCCGGCGCGCCTGTCCTGACCGTGGCGGGCTATGCGCACGAGACCGAGTTCGACGACATCACCTTCACCCTGCGCAAGGGCGAGATCCTGGGCTTTTACGGCCTGATCGGTGCCGGCCGGTCCGAAGTGATGCAGGCATTGTTCGGGATCACCCGGCCCGCCAAGGGGGCCTGCCGGATCGACGGCGAGGTGGCCGTCATCCGCTCGACCGCCGACGCGATTTCGCGCGGCATCGTCTATGTCCCCGAAGACCGGGGGCGACAGGGCGCGGTCAAGGGCCTGCCGATCTTCCAGAACATCACCCTGCCCTCGCTGGCCCGCACCTCGCGCAAGGGTTTCCTGCGGCTGGCCGAGGAATTTGCCCTGTCGCGCGCCTATACGCAGCGGCTGGACCTGCGTGCCGCAAGCCTTGACCAGGACGTGGGCCTGCTGTCGGGTGGCAACCAGCAGAAGGTGGTCATCGCAAAATGGCTGGCCACCAAGCCCCGTGTCATCATCCTTGATGAGCCGACCAAAGGCATCGACATCGGGTCAAAGGCCGCCGTCCACGCCTTCATGGCCGAGCTTGCCGCCGAGGGGCTGGCCGTCATCATGGTCAGCTCCGAAATCCCCGAGGTGCTGGGCATGTCCGACCGCGTCATCGTGATGCGCGAAGGCCGCATCGTGGCCGAGGTCACGGGCGACGACATGACCCCCGAAACGCTCGTGCGCCACGCGCTCGGGCAAAAGGCAGCGGCATGACCCGGCTTCTGAAATCGCGCGAACTACTCCTGTCGCTGGTGATCCTGGTGATGACTGGGCTGATCGCCATGCGCTTCCCCGCCTTCGTGCGGCCCGCGAACCTGGCCAATGTCTTCAACGACACCGCGCCGCTGATGATCCTTGTGCTGGGGCAGATGGTCGTGATCCTGACCAAGGCCATCGACCTGTCGGTGGCGGCGAACCTGGCCCTGACCGGCATGGTGGCGGCGATGCTGAATGGCGCTGGCGTGCCCCTGCCGCTGACCATCGCCGCCGCCGTGGCACTGGGCGCGGTGCTGGGCTGCGTGAACGGGCTTCTGGTCTGGAAGGTCGGAATTCCGTCGATCGTCGTGACGCTTGGCACCATGACGATCTACCGGGGCATCATCTTCCTTCTGACCGACGGCAAGTGGATTAACGCGCACGAGATGACGGATGCCTTCAAGGCGCTTCCCCGCCATGTCGTCCTCGGCCTGCCGGTCCTCAGCTGGACCGCCATCGCGCTGACCCTTTGCTTTGTCGTCCTGATCCGGCGCACGGCACTGGGGCGCAGCTTCCATGCCGTGGGCGGCAACCCCCATGCCGCCGTCTACGCCGGCATCAGCGTGGGGCGCACGCAGTTCCTGGCCTTTGTCCTGTCGGGTGCGCTGGCGGGGCTGACCGGCTACCTCTGGGTCGCGCGCTATGCGGTCGCCTATGTCGACATTGCAGGCGGATTCGAGCTGGACGTGGTCGCCGCCTGCGTGATCGGCGGCATCTCCATCGCCGGGGGCATCGGCACCGTCTGGGGCGCGATCCTGGGTGCCATCTTCCTTGGCATCGTCAAGAACGCCCTGCCCGTCATCGGCATCTCGCCCTTCTGGCAGATGGCGATTTCCGGCACCGCGATCATCCTCGCCGTCGCCTTCAACGCCGCGCAGAACCGGCCGCGGGGCCGGCTGATCCTGCGCGAGAAAGCCGCCGCATGACCGACACCGCCCGCCATATCCCCGACCGGCTGACCACCCGCGGTACGCGGTTCTTCCGCAGCTGGGAGTTCCTGCTGCTCTGCGTCGCAATCGCGATCTTTGTCGCCAACAGCTTCGCCTCGCCCTACTTCCTGAACGCCTGGAACCTGTCGGACGCAACCTTCAACTTTACCGAAAAGGCCATCGTTGCCTTCGCCATGGCGATGCTGATCATCGCGGGCGAGATCGACCTTTCGGTCGCCGCGATCATCGCGCTGGCCTCGACCGCGATGGGCTACGTGATGTCGCTGGGCGCGCCGGTGCCGCTGATCGTGACGACGGGTATCGGTGTCGGGCTGCTCTGCGGGGCGTTCAACGGCACGCTCGTCACCCGCTTCGGCCTGCCCTCGATCGTCGTCACCATCGGCACCATGAGCCTGTTTCGTGGAATTTCCTTCATCGTGCTGGGCGATCAGGCCTACACGGGCTACCCCCCCGGGATGAAGTTCTTCGGGCAGGGCTACGTCTGGTGGGTCTTTTCGTTCGAGCTGTTCCTGTTTGCCGTCTTCGCCCTTGTCTTTGGCGTGCTTCTGCACCGCACCAACTTCGGCCGCGCGGTCTATGCCATCGGCAACAACCCCGTCGCGGCCCAGTTTTCCGGCCTGCGCGTCAACCGCATCCGCTTTGTCCTGTTCCCGCTGAACGGCCTGATGGCGGGCATCGCCTCGGTGCTTCTGACCTCGCGGCTCGGCTCCACCCGGCCCTCCATCGCGACGGGGATGGAGCTTGAGATCGTCACCATGGTCGTCCTGGGCGGGGTCAGCATCCTCGGCGGGTCGGGGACCATCCCCGGCGTCGTCATCGCGGCGGTCGTCATGGGGCTTGTCACCTTCGGCTTCGGGCTGCTCAATGTGCCGGGGATCGTGATGTCGATCTTCCTCGGGATCATGCTGATCGGGGTCATCGCGCTGCCGCGCCTTTTCGCCCGGCTGCGGAGGGGCTGATGCAGAAATACGCCTTCACCATGCGCCTGCATCCGGGGATGGAGGCCGAATACCGCAAGCGCCATGACGAGATCTGGCCCGAGTTGGTGGCCCTTTTGAAGGATGCAGGGATCAGCGACTATTCGATCCACCTCGATCGCGCGACGGGCACGCTGTTCGGCGTGTTGTGGCGGCGCGACGATCACCGGATGGACGACCTGCCAAAGCACCCGGTGATGCAGCGCTGGTGGGCCTACATGGCCGACATCATGGAGACGAAGCCCGACAACGAACCCGTCGCCACGCCGCTGGTGAACCTGTTCCACATGCCATGACCACGCCCCGGCACATCGGCGTCATCGACATCGGCAAGACCAACGCCAAGGTCGCGCTGGTCGATCTGGCGACACGGACCGAGATTGCGGTCGAAACCACGCCAAACCGTATCCTGCCCGGCCCGCCCTGGCCGCACCACGATACCGAGGGGCTCTG
>JBJOQI010000169.1:0-4028 GCA_046050045.1 Pseudomonadota bacterium
CCGCGTCCTGCCGGAACCCGAGACCGAGGCGGAGATGCTGCAGCTCCTCGACGGCTGGATGGTGCGGGAAAGCCTGGCCGTCGCCCGCGTGGTGGACGGCGCCGCCGTCATCGCGGGCGACTTCCGCATCGACCCGGCCGGCCACATGCGCTTTGCCGTCTTCGTCCGCCCCGGCACCGGCAGCCGCCGCGTCGGCCGGATCGTCCAGCGCCTGTGCGAGATCGAGACCTACCGCGCGCTGTCGATGCTGGGCCTCGGCCGCGCCCGGGCGCTCGGCTCGCGGCTCAACGCGCTCGACCCCAGGCTTTCGGCGCTGGTGCAGGCGATGGCCGACGACCGCACCGCGGCCGTCGAGGAACTGGACGCGCTTCTGGCCATCTCGGCGGAACTGGAAAGTCTCGGCGTCCAGCATTCCTTCCGCTTCGGCGCAACCGGCGCCTACGAGGCGATCGTCACCCAGCGCATCGAGGTCCTGCGCGAAACCCGCTTCCAGGGCCGCCAGACCTTCGGCGAGTTCATGATGCGCCGCTACGACCCTGCGATGCGCACCGTGAAATCGACCGAGGCGCGGCTTGAACGCCTTGCCACCCGGGCGCAGCGGGCGGGCGAACTGCTGCGCACCCGTGTCGATGTCGAACGGCAGGGGCAGAACCAGAAGCTGCTCGAAAGCATGGACCGCCGCGCCGACCTCGCGCTGCGGCTGCAAAAGACGGTCGAGGGCCTGTCGGTCGTGGCGATCAGCTACTACGGCGTCAGCCTGCTGCACTACATGCTGGCCCCGCTGGCGGAAGCCGCCTTCGAGGTTCCGGGCTACGCGCTCGACGTGGGGCTGGTGCCCGTCGTGGTGCTGGTGGTCTGGCTGATGATCCGGCGTCTGCGCCAGCACCTCGACTGATCTGCCGCTTCATCTTGGCGCAAATATCCCGGTGGGGGTCCGGGGGAGGCAGCGCCTTCCCCGGGGCCTCGCGTCATTCCCCCCTCGGGAAGCGCTTGCTTTCCTCCAGCACGTTCAGGTCCATGTGGTTGCGCATGTAGCGTTCCGACGCATCCCGCAACGGCTGGTAGTCCCACGGGAAGTAGGCGCCGTTCCGCAGCGCCTCGTAGACCACCCAGCGGCGGGCCTGGCTTGCGCGCACCTCGGCGTCATAGGCTGACAGGTCCCAGCGGGCATCGGCCAGCGCGCGCAGGCGGGCCAGCGTTTCGCCGTGCACCGGATCGGGGGCAAGGTTCAGCCGCTCGCCCTGGGCCGAGGCCATGTCGAAGAGCATCTCGGGGTCGGCGTTGCAGCGGATGTATTTCCAGCGCCCGTCGCGCAGGGCGACCATCGGGGTCACGGTGCCTTCGGCGGCATATTCCATCGGCACCGGCCCGCGCGCCGCGCCCGAGGCGACGGGCACCAGCGAGGTGCCGTCGGTCCAGGGCATCACCTCGGCCAGCGACACGCCCGCAAGATCGGCCAGGGTGGGCGTCAGGTCGATGGTGGACACCGGCGTGTCGATCCGAGCCGGCGACAGCCCGGGGCCTGCGATCATTAGCGGCACGCGGGCCGAGCCTTCGAGGAAGTTCATCTTGAACCACAGCCCGCGCTCGCCCAGCATGTCGCCGTGGTCCGAGACGAAGACGACGATCGCCTCCTGCCGCGTGTCCTGCAGGACCTGCAGGATCTCGCCCACCTTGTCGTCGATGTAGCTGATATTGGCGAAATAGCCGCGCCGGGCGCGGGTGACCTGCTCGGGCGAAAGGTCGAACCTGCGCCAGTCGCAGGCATCCATCAGGCGCTGCGAATGCGGGTCCTGGTCGGCATAGGCAATGGCCTCGGGCGGGGCGGTCTCGGCGCAATCCGCGTAGAGGTCCCAGTACTTGCGCCGCGCGACGTAAGGGTCGTGCGGGTGGGTGAAGCTGACCGTCAGGCACCAGGGCCGCGCTTCGGCCCCGCGCGACAGGTCATAAAGCTTCTGGCAGGCCTGGAAAGCCACGTCGTCGTCGTATTCGTACTGGTTGGTGATCTCGGCCACGCCCGCCCCGGTGACGGAGCCGAGGTTGTGATACCACCAGTCGATCCGCTCGCCGGGCTTGCGATAGTCGGGCGTCCAGCCGAAGTCGGCGGGGTAGATGTCGGTGGTCAGCCGCTGCTCAAAGCCGTGCATCTGGTCGGGGCCGACGAAGTGCGTCTTGCCCGACAGGCAGGTGTGCCAGCCCGCCCGGCGCAGGTGGTGGGCATAGGTCGGGATGTCGGACGCGAACTCGGCCGCGTTGTCATAGACGCGGGTGCGGCGGGGCAGCTGGCCCGCCATGAAGCTGGCGCGCGCCGGCGCGCAAAGGGGCGATCCGGTATAGGCATTGGCAAAGCGGACCGACCGTTCGGCAAGCCGCCGCAGGTTCGGCGCATGCAGGAAGGGCGCGGGGCCGTCGGGAAAGAAGGTGCCGTTCAGCTGGTCGACCATCAGGATCAGGATATTCGGTTTATGCATTCTGCGACCTCGTGACGGCGGAATTGGCGGAGCCTCCGGCGGGGATATTTGGGCCAAGATGAAACGGCAAGAGTAGGAGACCCGCCATGCGCATCCTCACCGCCTTTCCGCGCCGCGTCGTTGATGATCCCGACATGGCGATCGTGCTCTCCGACGGATGCAGGCTGTCGGCGCGGGTCTGGTTGCCCGACGATGCGGCGGCGAACCCGGTGCCCGCAGTCCTCGAGTACATCCCCTACCGCAAGCGCGACGGGACGCTGCCGCGCGACGAGCTGATGCACCCATACGTCGCGGGTCACGGCTATGCCTGCGTCCGCGTCGACATGCGCGGCAACGGCGACAGCGAAGGTCTGATGGCGGATGAATACACGCCGCAGGAACTGGCCGACGCCTGCGAGGTCATCGACTGGCTGTCGCGCCAGCCCTGGTGCACCGGCCGGGTGGGCATGATGGGCAAGAGCTGGGGGGGCTTCAACTGCCTGCAGACCGCATTCCTGCGGCCGCCTGCCCTGAGGGCCGTGATCTCGGTCATGTCCACGACCGACCGCTTTGCCGATGACATCCACTTCAAGGGCGGCTGCCTGCTGAACGAGAACCTCGGCTGGGCCTCGGTCATGCTGTCCTATTCCTCGCGTCCCGCCGACCCCGCCCTGCGGCAGGGCTGGCGCGAGGACTGGCTGGCGCGGCTGGACAACGAGCCCTTCCTGGCCGCGCGCTGGCTGAGCCACCAGAGCCGCGACGCCTACTGGAAACACGGCTCGGTCTGCGAGGACTGGGAGGCGATACAGGTGCCGGTCCTGTCGATCGGCGGCTGGGCCGACAACTACATGAACACGGTCTCGCATCTGGTGACCAACCTGAAGGTGCCGGCGAAAGGGATCGTCGGGCCCTGGGTGCACCAGTATCCGCAGACGGCGGTGCCCGGGCCGCAGATCGGCTTCCTGCAAGAGGCGATCCGCTGGTGGGACCGCTGGCTGAAGGACATCCCGAACGGGGCCGGGGACGACCCGGCCTATCGGGTCTACATGCTCGACAGCGCGCCGCCCGATGCCTCGTCGCCGTATCGCCCGGGGCACTGGGTGGCCGAGACGGTCTGGCCAAGCCCGCGCGTCAGGGTCGAGACGACGGCGCTGTCGCCGGGCGGTCTGCTGGGCGGGGCAGGAGGTGCACTCGACCGGGCCATCTGCACGCCGCAGACGCTGGGGTTCAGCGCGGGCGAGTTCTTCCCGATGGGGCTCGATGCCGAGATGCCGGGCGACCAGCGGCACGACGACGCCCTGTCGGTCTGCTTCGAGACCGCGCCGCTTGGTGCACCGCTCGACCTGATGGGCGCGGCGGTGCTGCGCGCCACCGTCTCGTCGGACCGGCCGATGGCGCTGATCGCCGCGCGGCTTTGCGATGTCGCGCCCGACGGATCGTCGGTCCGGATTGCGCACGGGCTTCTGAACCTCTGCCACCGCGACAGCGCCGAGACGCCTTCGCGGATGGTGCCGGGGCGTGCGGTGCCGATTGCGCTGACGCTCGACCAGATGGCCTATCGGCTTGCGCCTGGCCACC
>JBJOQI010000170.1:0-7668 GCA_046050045.1 Pseudomonadota bacterium
GCCTGCTGCAACCTTCGCAAGACCGTTCCGCTCGAACGCGCGCTGCAGGGCTTCGGCGGCTGGATCACCGGCCGCAAGCGCTTCCAGGCCGGCACCCGCGCCGCGCTCGACTTCTTCGAGAACGAGGGCGACCTGCGGCTCAAGGTCAACCCGCTCGCCCACTGGGGCCGCGAGGACCTTGAAGACTACATGGTCAACAACCGCCTGCCCCGCCACCCTCTGGTGGCGCATGGCTATCCTTCCATCGGCTGCGCGCCCTGCACCAGCCCCGTCAAACCCGGCGAAGACCCGCGCGCGGGCCGCTGGCGGGGCCAGGCCAAGGTCGAATGCGGCATCCACTTCATCAACGGCAAGGTCGTGCGCGGCCCGATCGCCGGACAGACGGACCAGACCCCATGACAGTCATCGTGCGCGACGACGGCTTTTACGCCGAAGATCACAACGGCCAGGCCCTTGAAATTGCCTCAGATACCAAACCCGAGGCCCTGCCCCGCGACTTCGATGGCGTGGGTCTGGTCAAGGTGGCCTTCCCCTCGTTCTCGGACGGGCGCGGCTTCACGCTCGCCCGCCTTCTGCGCCTGAACGGCTACACCGGCCGCCTGCGCGCCGTGGGTCACGTCATCGCCGACCAGTACGCGATGGCCCGCCGGTCGGGCTTTGACGAGGTCGAGATCTCTGACGACCTCGCCGCCCGCCAGCCGGCCGAGCAGTGGATCTTCCGCGCCGACTGGCAGGCCCACGACTATCGGTCGCGGGTCAAGGCCTGATCCTTCGCTTCCGAAATCCAGACATTCCGCTTATGAGGACGGGCAAGACGCGCCCGACATGACATGACCGAGCAGACACCCGTGACCGACACGCCCGCCACCCCCGTCCGCATGCTGCCCGACGCGCAGACCGTGCAGTCCGTCCGCCACTGGACGGACCGGCTGTTTTCCTTCCGTGTCGCGCGGCCGCAGTCGCTGCGCTTCCGCTCGGGCGAGTTCGTGATGATCGGGCTGCTCGACGACAAGGGCAAGCCGCTGCTGCGCGCCTATTCCATCGCTTCGCCTTCCTGGGACGAGGAACTGGAATTCTACTCGATCAAGGTTCCCGATGGCCCGCTGACCTCGCGGCTTCAGCACATCCAGCCCGGCGACCAGATCATCCTGCGCCCGAAACCCGTGGGCACGCTGGTGCTCGACGCGCTTCTCCCCGGCAAGCGGCTGTGGTTCCTTGCCACGGGCACCGGCATTGCGCCCTTTGCCAGCCTGATGCGCGACCCCGAGACCTACGAGAAATACGATCAGGTCATCATGATGCACACCTGCCGCGAGGTGGCAGAGCTTGAATACGGCCGCCAGCTGGTCGACAGCCTGAAGGACGACCCGCTGATCGGCGAGCTGGTGGGCGACAAGCTTGTCTACTATCCGACGACCACGCGCGAGGATTTCCACCACATGGGCCGCGTGACCGACAACCTGACCTCGGGCAAGGTCTTTGCCGATCTGGGCATCCCGCCGATGGACCCGGCCACCGACCGCGCGATGGTCTGCGGTTCGCTGGCCTTCAACGTCGACGTGAAAGCCATTCTCGAAGGCTTCGGCCTGCGCGAGGGCGCGAATTCGGACCCGAAGGAATTCGTCGTCGAAAAGGCCTTCGTGGGCGACGGCATATGATCCGCGCGCTGCTGCTTCTGACGCTGGCCGCCGGCCCTGCGGCCGCTGCGGGCGACATCGTGCTGGGCGTCGAGAACCGTTCGGGCCAGGCGATCCGGCAACTCGCGATCTTCCCGGTGGGTTCGGATGGCAAGGTCGTCGACGACGTGCTGACCAGCCGCAACAGCCCGATCGCCGATGGCGAGACGGTCGCGGTGAACACGCGTCTTTCGGCCTGTCAGAAGATCTCGGTCTGGGTCAGCTTTGCCGACGCGACCGAGGCGACGGTCCAGACCGACCTGTGCCGCAACCGCCGCCTGATCGCGACGCCCTGAAGGACGCGCCCCGGCGGGCAACCCCCTGACCCTGAAAAGAAAAACGCCGCCCGGCTTATGCGGGCGGCGTTTTCCCTTACTTTACGCAGGTCGCGCGGGAATTACATCCCCAGCGCAGCCTTGACCTGGTCGATCGCGGCCTGAACCAGCGTCGGGTTCGACTTGGCGGCCTCGACGGCGGCCTTCAGCGTGGTCTTGGTCGCGTCGTCCAGCGACGAGCCGTCGATCAGCGCGACAACGGCGTCAGCGTTGAAATTCGCCGGGTCCAGCGCGGCGGTCGCGGCGGCGGCGGCCTCTTCGGCGGCCTTGGCGGCAGCTTCCTCGGCAGCCTTGGCAGCGGCAGCAGCCTCTTCCTCGGCCTTCTTGGCGGCGGCAGCGGCTTCTTCCTCGGCCTTCTTGGCGGCTTCCTCGGCGGCAGCCGCGGCGGCGGCAGCCTCTTCGGCGGCGCGCTGCTGCGCCGAGTAGTAGTAATATCCGCCGCCCGCGAGGATCAGCACGATAAGACCGATGATGACATTCCTGTTCATGGCATCTCTCCTTGTTGCCCGGACCCCACGACCCGGGCTCCCATGATGTGGGCGCGCTATGACAGAAATGCCAGCCAAAGGAAAGCTCAGTCGTGCCGCAGCGCGGAGACGGGCGAATCCGGGTTGAAAGACCTCCAAAGCCTGACTATTTTGCGCGCCAATTTCCCTGCAACTGCATGAAGGATCATCACCATAGCCCGTCGCCCGCACAATGCCCCGCCCCAGCGTGATACCGGCCCCCGTGTCAACGACCGGATTCGCGCCCCGGAAATCCGGCTGATCGGAGCCGATGGCGAGAATGTCGGGGTCGTGACGCCCAGCCGGGCGATGATGATGGCCGAAGAGGCCGGGCTCGATCTGGTGGAAATCTCTCCGAACGCCGAACCGCCGGTCTGCAAGATCATGGACTTCGGCAAGTACAAGTACGAGACGCAGAAGCGCGAGGCCGAGGCCCGCAAGAAGCAGAAGATCATCGAGATCAAGGAAATCAAGTTCCGCCCCGGCACCGATACGCATGACTACGAGGTCAAGATGCGCTCGGTCGTCCGCTTCCTCGAGGAAGGCGACAAGGTGAAGATCACGCTCCGCTTCCGCGGCCGCGAGATGGCGCACCAGGAACTGGGGATGGAATTGCTGAACCGCGTCGCGTCCGATGTCGCGGCCACGGCCAAGATCGAGCAGATGCCCAAGCTCGAAGGCCGCCAGATGGTGATGATGATCGCGCCGAAGTAAGGCGCGCCCATCGGAACCGCCTCCGGCCCTCCGTCAACGGGGGGCCTTTTGTTTCAGGGGGTCCGGAATGCTTTCCTACCAGCACGGCTTTCACGCGGGCAACCTGGCCGACGTGCACAAGCACGCGCTTCTGGCCTTCGTGCTCGACTACCTGACGCAGAAGGACAAGCCCCTTACCTATATCGAAACCCACGGGGGCCGCGGGCTTTACGACCTCTCCTCGCCCGAGGCGAAAAAGACGGGCGAAGCCGCTGCCGGCATTGCCCGCGCCGAACGCGAACGCTGGTTCCGGCCCGATCACCCCTACCTGACCGCTCTGGCCCGCACCCGCGCCCGCCACGGTGCGCAGGCCTATCCCGGCTCGCCCCTGATCGCGGCCGAGCTTCTGCGCCTCGAGGATCGCATCCACCTGGCTGAGTTGCATCCCCAGGAACACGCCGCCCTGACCGAGGCCATGCGCGACTGGTATTCGGTCATCCACCGCAGGGACGGGCTGGAACTTGCCCTCGCCCTTACGCCCCCCGACCCCCGCCGCGGCCTGCTGCTGATCGACCCGCCCTATGAGGTCAAGGACGACTACACCCGCCTGCCCCGCATCATCGAGCAGGTCCATCGCAAGTGGAACGTGGGGATCATCCTGCTCTGGTATCCGATCCTTACGACAGGCGCCCACCTGCCGATGCTCACGGCCCTGACCGCCGCCAACCTCGCCAGACCCTTCCGTCACGAGGTCCGCTTTCCCCCCGCCCGTGACGGCCACGGCATGGTCGGGTCGGGTCTGTTCGTCGTGAACGCGCCCTTCGGCCTGGCCGAGGAAGCGGCGCGGATCGGCGCCCGCTTCCCGCGCCACTGACCCCGGCATTCCAGGCCCCTGCCCCCGCCCAATTTGTCATTCCACTTTCCAGTTGAACGAATCGCCTATCAGGTATAATTCATCCACATGGTTGAACGAGACCCCGAGTCGCATCTCTCCGAAATCCTGAAGGCCGCCGCCGACCCCACCCGCCGTGCCATCCTGACCCTGCTCGTCCAGCATGGCCCGACCCGCGTGACCGACCTGGCCGCCAGCTTCGACATCAGCCTCAACGCGGTGTCCAAGCACATCAAGGTTCTGGAAGGCGCGGGCCTCGTCAGCCGACGCACCGCCTGGCGCGAACACCTGATCGAGGCAAACCTGGACCCCATCGGCGAGATCGACCGCTGGTTCGCCCAACTACGCCTGATCTGGGACATGCGCCTCGAGGCCCTTGACCGGCTGCTGACCGAGGAGAAAGCAAATGACTGACCTGACACTGACTGCCCGCCGCATCATCAAGGCGCCGCCCGAGCGGGTGTTCAACGCCTGGCTCGACCCGGCAATGATGATGAAGTTCATGTCCCCCGGCCCCGACGTGCATGTCAGCGAGGCGCGCGCGGATGCCCGTGTCGGCGGGCGCTTCCTGGTGGTGATGGTCGCCGACCGCGACCTGCCCCACGAAGGCACCTATACCGAGATCACCCGGCACTCGCGCCTCGCCTTCACCTGGGAATCGCCCTGGTCGGCCCCGGACACCCTTGTCACGATCGACTTCACCCCGGTGCCCGGGGGCACGGATGTCGTGCTGACCCACGTGAAGTTCCTGTCCGAGGAAAGCCGTGACGGCCACTTCAAGGGCTGGACCGGGATCCTCGAAAAGCTTGAAGCCGCGATGGCCTGACAAGCTGCACCCCAGGCGGCCCGCCCTTGCCGCCCGGCCCCTTCCGGAAAACGAAAAAGGACATTCCCATGACCGAACTCACCCAGGGCGTGAACTGGATCGCCATGATCGCCGGAACCCTCGCCGCCTTTGCCCTCGGCATGCTCTGGTTCAGCCCGCGCCTGTTCGGCAAGGCCTGGGCCGCAGGCAGCCACGGCATCGTGCCGCCCGCCACACCGCCCCTGGGCGCGCTGGCCCTGCAACTGGCGGGCACCTTCCTGATGGCCTGGATCATCGGGATCACGGCGGTTGCGAACCACCTGCTGACCGCGATCCTGGTGATCCTGACCATTGCGATCCTGCAGCTTGCCGGCAGCCTGCTCAGCCAGAAGTCGGCCGGCGCGGCCCTTGTCGATGGCAGCTATGTGCTGGCGATGGGCGTCCTGATGGTCGTGGCGCAGGGAGTGTTCTAGGCGAGCCGGTGCGGGCGGTCTCAGTCCTGCGCATCGCGCGGCTGCGGCCGGATCGGGATTTCCTTGAGCAGCCCGCCCACCCCCATCGCGGCGATGTCCTCGTCGGTCACGGCGATGCCGCAGGCCAGCCGCTCCAGCACCCAGTCCGCCCCGTTCAGTGCGGGGCTGCGCGCACAGCCCGGCAGGCCGATCACCGGCCGCACGCCCAGCGATCCGTAGAACAACAGGTTCCCCGGATCGACCGGCATGCCAAAGCGCGCGACCTGCCCCCCGGCTGCCCGGACCGCCTCGGGCCCGTCGTCGTGCAGGTCGCTTGTCGCCGCCCCGGTCAGGATCAGCACCATCTCGCCGCCGATTCCGGCCAATGCATCGCGGATCGCTGTCGTCTCATGCGGCACCACCCGCACCTCGGCCAAGGCCATCCCCAGCGCCTTCAGCCGCTGTGCGATGGCCCGCCGCCCCTTGTCGTTCAGCTTCTCCGCCTGCCCCGGCGCATCCGTCAGCACCAGCCCCGCCGAGCGCAGCACCACCGGGCGCAGGCGCACCGCCCCCCGCGCAACCTCCTCGGCCTGCGTCAGCGCAGCCTCGGCCACGGCGTAGGAGATGATCTTGACCGTCCCGGCCAGCGTGCCCTTCTCCACCCGCGTCAGGGGCTGCAGCGTGGCAAAGGTGATCGAGGGGTCGATCCGGTTCAGCGCCATCACCCGGCCCGCATCGACCTCAAGCACCCCCGGCCCCGCCGCATGAAAGTTGACCCGTCCCGTATGCGGCACCGTCACCGTCAGCCCCGCCGCCGCGGCATTCGGCACCATGGCCGCCGCCAGCCGCGCCGCCGCCTGATCCTCGCCCACGTCCCCGGGGCCGAGCCGCGCCACCACCACCGTCGCGATCCCTTCCGACCGCAACAGCGACAGGTCCTCGCAGGTCAGGACCCGCCCCTTGGCCATCTTTCGCCCGCCCGCCATGACGGAATGGGCCAGCACCGCGCCCTGCGCCGCCGCCGTGGGAACCGGTCCGAACTCCATCAGCCCTGCCTCAGGACCTGCGTGATCTGCGCCAGCACGCTGATCGCGATCTCTCCAGGGTGCTTGGCGCCGATGTCCAGCCCGACCGGTGCGTGGATCCGCTCGATTTCCGCGTCGGTAAATCCTGCCTCGGTCAGGCGCGCCACACGCTTGTCATGCGTCTTCTTCGACCCCAGACAGCCCAGGTAGAAGACATCGGATTTCAGCGCCGTACGGATGGCAGGGTCGTCCAGCTTCGGGTCATGCGTCAGCGTCACGACCGCGGTGCGCGCATCAAGACCGATCTGCACAAGCGCCTCGTCCGGCCATTCCGCAATAATCGTCTCGCCCGGAAACCGCGCGGCAGAGCCCCAGGCCTCGCGCGGATCGACCAGCACCGGGTCATAGCCGCAAGCCCGCGCCATCATCAGCAGGGGTTGCGCGATATGCACCGCCCCCACCACGATCATCCGCAGGGGCGGGTTGTGGATGCAGACGAACTCCTCCCCGTCCACCCCCGACCGGTCGGACCGGAACCGCTCCTCATGCTCGCCGCCCCGCGGCGCGAGGTTGCGGTCCCAGGTCGTCAGGTTGACGACATAGGCCACCGCAGACCGCGCCGCGCGCGCCGCGACCAGATCGTTCAGCATTTCCTCGGTGATCCCCTCGCCCACCGGTTCGACCAGAACCCGGATCGTGCCGCCGCAGGCCAGACCCACCGCAAAAGCCTCGTCATCGGTGACGCCGAAACTCAGCACCCGGGACTTGCCGTCGCGCAGCGCCTCCATCGCCTCCTCGACGACAGCGCCCTCGACGCAGCCGCCCGAGACCGAGCCCATCATCTCGCCCTTGCCCGACACCGCCAACTGGCTGCCCGCCGGGCGCGGCGCCGAGCCCCAGGTCTCGATCACCGTGGCAATGGCGGCCCCCTGCCCGTCACGGTGCCAGCGCAGCGCGATCTCGGGGATCCGGTCGTGGTCAGCCCTGTCCATGTCGATGGTCCTCCCTCGGACCCGACTATGGCCAGAGCGGCCGCGCCCCGCCATACGAAATTCGTCGCATACACTTCATCTTGACGACAAATACTCCCGCCGGAGGCTCCCGCAGCCGACGCCCGCGGGCGGTCTCAGGCCCGGGTGATCCGGCACTGGAAGCAGTTGTTCCGGGCCGAGCGCACATCGACAAAGGCGATTTCGTCCCGCGCCAGAAGCCCCGCCGCATAGTCCGCAAGCGCGCCCGCGGGCACCACCCGGCCCGTGCCGTAGACGATCCGCTCGTCGGCCG
>JBJOQI010000171.1:0-6283 GCA_046050045.1 Pseudomonadota bacterium
TTGGGCAGAAAGCCGGCCGGGGTCAACCGGCCACCGCCGTCAGGGCCGCGCCTTGTGCCAGGGCCGCATGCAGGGCCCGGTAGCTGCGCGGTCCGACCGCCGACCAGTCGTAGCGCCGCACGGCCGACAGCGCCTGCAGGGCGGCCTCGGCCCTCTGGTCCCCGTTCAGGGCAAGGTCGATCATCGCCTGCCGCCAGAGCGCGGCGTCCCAGGGGTCAAGTATGCGGATCGCGCCGCTGTCGGCCCCGATCCGGCCTGCGCCCGCGGGCGACGCCAGAACGGGAAGCCCGTGCGCCGCGGCCTCGTAGGTGACGATGGCATCGCCTTCCTCGATCGAGGGCAGCAGAAACACGTCTGCCGCAAGATACTCGCGCCGGGTATCGCGGGTGAATTCGGCGACGCTGACATTGTCCTGCGACAGGGCCTCGCGGAAGCGGTCGGCAAAACCGCTTTCGATCTGGCCGACAAGGCGCAGCCGCATGTTGCGCGGCAGGTCCCGCCAGGCGGCAAGCAGGTTGGGAATGCCCTTGCGCACGCAGATCTGCCCGACGAACAGGAAGGTCACGACCTCGTCCGGGGCCTTGCGCCGCCGTGGCGGCAAAGCGGGCGGAAGCCAGGTGCCGTAGCTGGTCGGGATGAAGCGATCGGCATAGGGGGTTCCGGCAAGCGCCGCCTCGGTCGCCGGGCTGGGCGTCATGATCGCGCTGCACAAGGCATAGCGCGCGTTCTGGTTTTCGATCCGGTCGCGGGTGATGCCGTGCCCGGGCCGCATGCCCGCCGCGTCATAGGCCGCGTCTAGCAGCGGTTTGGCGACCTCCATCCGCGTGTTCACCGCCTCGGCCACGATCGGGATGCCGCGGCGGTGCAGTTCTTCGTGCAGCCCGAGAGGGGCGGCGGGCCAGAGATGCACGATCTCGCCGTCCGCCAGGCTTTTCAGCAGCCGGTCCTGCAGGAGACGCAGGGCCGTGCCGGACAGGAGAGCATAGGGCAGAAAGCGCGAGACCCCCGGCAGCACCGAAGCAACCTCGATCTGGCAGCGCGGGTCGGGGTCATAGCGGGTGGTCAGCAGATCGCCGGGAAAGCCCGCCCGGACCGCCGCGTGCAGGATCGAGCGGCAGGTCAGCCCGACGCCCGTCGCGATGCAGGGGATCGGCATCACCGTGCGGACCTTGCGAAAGCTGGCGGGTCCGGCCTCGTCGGTCGCAGCCGGTCCGCCAGGGGGCAGCCTGCCGTCAGGGTCGGGACGGGCGGTCTGCGTCATTCTGTCGGGATGTCCCGGTCTGGCCGGCGGGGGCAAAGGCCTTTTCGGCGGCCCTGGGTGCCAGGCGGCCGCGCACGTCCTGCGTCGGTCGGCCGAGGAAACTGGCGGCAAGCAGAACCCGGGCCTCGTGCAGGTGGCCCTTGAGGCACAGTTGCGCGGCCTTGCCCAGGCTGAACAGGTAGCCGCTGGCAAGCGCCGAGGGGCGGTAGCGCTGCAGGAAGCGGATCCGGTTGCGGTGCATGAAGAAGATGGCGAGCGGCGATCCGACCCGGCCGGGCTTGGCCGAACCGATGGCGGTGCCGGCCCGGTGATAGACCCGCGCGTCGCGGCAATAGGCCAGCGGCATGGCCCCGCGCTGCATCGCCCAGTCCACTTCCTCGTAGTAGAGGAAGTAGTCCTCGGCCATCGGCCCGGCCTTTTCGTAGAAGCGGCGCGAGGCGACCATGCTGGCACCGGAAATGAAGTCGATCGCGGCAGGGTCGGGTGCCGTGCAGTCTTCTGCCCGCGCACCCTGGTTGACGTTGCGGGTGGCGCCGGTCCGCCAGTTGATCAGCCCGCCGTCGATCTGCACCCGTTCGGGGTCTTCGAGGTAGAGCACCCGGCCGCCCATCAGCGCGAAATCCGCCTGCGGGCCGCCCTCGGTCGCAAAGTGACGCGCGGTCTGCGGCGGCACCGCGCTGTCGGGGTTTAGAACCCAGAACCGGTCGACACCCGGCGTTGCCGCCAGACAGGCAAGGCCCGCATTGACGCCCCCGGCATAGCCGCCATTGACCCCGGCATGCAGGACCAGAAGGCCGGGGGCCGCTGGCACGGCCATGGTCGCGGCAGCCTCGGCCAGCGGCACGGGCCGGGCGAGAGGACGTGCGACAAACGGCAGGTCGTCCGGAAGGCGGTAGCCCGACCCCGCAGCGGCCCAGGCCCGGACCTGATCCACGGTATCGTCGGTCGAGGCATTGTCGACCACGACGACATGCAGGCGCACGCCTTCCGAGGCCATCAGCGTTTCGAGACAGTCAAGCAGCACGTCGCCCGAGTTGAACGACACGATCACGACGCCAATCGCCGGAAGGGCCGGGGCAGGCGCGCCCGTGATCGCGTCTTCGGCAATCTGCGGCAGAGCGGAATTGTCGTTCATGCGTCCTTGCCCGGTGTCCTGGACCAGTTTGGCGCTGCCCGTTCCGCACGGCCGAAACGGGTGAAGCGCGTGTCGTCGCTGCGCCCGGCCGCAGGGTTGGATGCCTCGTCGGCTGGCAGGGCCCCGGCAGGGGCTGCCGCCTCTGCCCGCTGCCGCGCGAAGGCGAGCGCACCGCCCCTGACCGGCTGCGCCGCTTCGGCGGCCACGGGCTGGCGCGCGAACTGCAGCCCCTTGCGCGCCGGGGTCGGGTCGGCCTTTGGCAGCTGCCCGTCGCCCTGGGGCACATGCGCCGTCATCCAGTGCCCGGTGCCGAGCATCATGAAGACGAAGGCAAACACCGCGGTCCAGATATGCACGGTCGACAGCGTGAAGCTGAGCCCGAGGAAGGTGAACATCCAGGCGCGGCGCAGCTGGATCATCAGCAGGTCGCCCTCGAAATTGCGGAAGCCCACGCGGCGGACCAGATCGCCATAGGCCAGCGCGATGATGAGGAAGCCGGGAATGCCGTAGCGGACGGCCTGCACCAGCCAGAAGTTGTCCATGCTGCCCGAGTTCATGAAGCTCGGCCGCACCCAGTTGCGCAGGCCAAGGCCGAAGACCGGGTTAGCCCAGACGTTGTCCATGCCGTACTGGAAGATCAGCGCGCGCCAGTAGGCGGTATGGGCCGAGAAGGTCGCATAGCTCATGAAGACCTTCATCGGGGTCCGGTTCGACAAGAGGTCAATGGTGACATAGGCCACAGCGAACAGGATGCAGAGCAGCTTCCACTTCTTCGGGTTGTTGCGGAACAGGTAGTGCCAGAAGATCAGCCCGAGCTGCAGCACCATCGCAAGGAAGGCACCGCTCGACAGCGACAGGAACACGCAGAACCCGGTGACGCCCGCCGCCGCCCAGCGCTGGACGTCGGAGAACACGCCCTTGAGCCCGACAAAGACCAGCGAGAAGGCGATCGAGCCGTAGAGCCCGTAGTGAATCGGATGGGCGAAGACCAGCTGCACCCGTTCAAGGCCCATGCGCTTCTGCACGGAGACATCGGCATAAGAGAAAAGGCCCGGGATCTTGCCGACGAGCGAGATCAGGAAGGGGTCGCCGGTCTGGCTTTCGTAGATCGCGAAGGGGAACCAGATCACGGCGAACATCACCAGCGCCTTGGCCAGCGCGATCACGTCGGAAGGGCCGCGGATGAAACAGCGGCCGATCAGGTAGCCGCCGATCAGTTCGATCCCCATCGAGCCGATGTTCTCGACCACCCGGTCGGGGTTGTTCATGGCCATGCAGACCGTGGCCCAGAGCACGAAGACATAGAGCAGCCAGTCGGTGGGAAGCACCTTGCCGTACTTGCCGGTAAAGACCGCGACCGTCAGCGGGATAACCGAGAGAATGAGCAGAAGACGCATCGGCGACAGCGAGAGCGAGCCGACAAAGAAGTTCACCGGCGTCGCCATGGTGATCAGGAACAGCCAGACCATGATGTGCAGCCGACCCACAACCGGCACCACCGGGGAAAGGCTCGCCAGCCCGCCGCGCGCGGCGGGGCCGCCCTGGAATGTCTCTGCCGTTGCCATGGTCCTGCGGGTTTCGTGCCTGATCGACGGGATGCAGCCCTGACATGCCATAGGACGAAACGGCCCGGAATGCGAGCCGGAAGGGCGGCCCGAGGGGCGCTGCTTCCGGATTCGTGAAGGGAATCCTGACCGGGCGGACGCGATTGTTCGCGCCCCGGCAACGGTTGAAGGGCCCGTGCTAGCCAGATTCCGCCTTCTGCCGGCTGCGAAGGCCTGCCGCGGCCGCTGCGGGCAAGACCTTCACGGAATCGGGAGACACCATGAACATTCAGATCGGCCTTGCGCTTGATGCGGCAAGGGCACCCGGCGGCAGCCCGGTCCAACCCGGCCTTGCGGCCCTGTTCTCGGCAGTGAACGCCGATGGCTGGACAGCCGACTACCCCGCGCCGCCCGCGCTTGACCCGAACGGAAACCCCGAACGCTTCCAGGTTGCCCGAGCCGGGTTCTCGACGACCGGCCTGCCGCAGACCCATACGGACGTGCTGACCGTCACCAGACGTCTGCGCAACGCCTATCCCGATCAGGCAACGCTGACCGCCTCGACCGTGTCGCTGTCGGACTATGTCTATCAGGGCGATGTGGTGACCGGCGCGGCAAACGCCAGCACGGTGCAATCGCCGAAACCCGTCGCCAACTGGGTGCTGCCCGACAGGATTGTCGTCGGCAATTCCGTCACGCTGGAGATCGTCGCCTTTCACCGCGACGCGCGGTCGGGCGAACAGGTGGCCTGCGTCGAGTTCACCGCGACCGACGGCACCACGACCGTGACGCAGAAGGTTGCCGGTTCGGTCATCTCGCCCCGGGCCAGCGACCGAAACCCGGTGATCGTCTACCGTGCGACGCTTGACCTGACGAGCCTGGCAAACCCCGCGACAGTCACCTGCAACGCCAGGGTCTACCCCTGGCTGGGCAAGGCGGCAGCGGTGCTGGACAGTGCCGCGATCAGCCCCGCGCGGGAGTTTTCGCCGCGCGTCTATCGCCGCGACACGGCCCGCGCCGCAGCGCCGCCGCTGGCCTATGTCAGCGTGACCGGAAACGACACGACGGGCGTTGTCTCGACCACGCCGGCAACCGCGGCGGCAACGCCGTTCCTGACCGTTCTGGGAGCGATCAAGGGCCTGAAGGCCGCCACTGCCGTGACCGGCGGGCGGATCGACGGCTGCGAGGTGCGCCTTGGCGCGGGGCAGTTCGTCGCCACCTCGCTGGCCTCGGCCGATGTCATCGGCGGCATCCAGGACCACGCGGCAGTGACGATCACGAGAAACCCCGCGGTCGCCCGCGCCCAGGCTGTGCTGACCTTTGGCGCGGCCTCTTTCCGCACCCGCTTCCCCTATCTGCGGCTGGCGGACTGCACGATCCAGCGGACCGGCACCGCGGCCTTCGTGGGCGAGACCGGGGCGCCGCTGCAACTGGTGCTCGACGACGTGGACTTCGAGAACAACAGCCACAACGCAAGCCTGCTCAGCACCGCCGCGCTGCGGGTCTATGGCTGCGACCTGCGCAATGCCGGGTCGTCGCCCATCGCTGCGGGTGTGAACGAGGTGCGCTGCCTGCGCGGGCTGCTGAACACCAGCGGGGTGACGGTCGAGAACTGGCTGGTCGTCGGCTCGCGCCTGACCGGCGGGTCGCACGCCGCGGGAACCTTCTCGAACGGCACGCGGTCGAGCAACGGGGCGATCTGCGCCTATTCCTACCTGTCGGGCTATCGCGTGATGTATGGCAGCCTGGCCGAGCAGATGGCCTGCGCCGTGGTGCAGAACGTGATCGAATACGCCTCGGCCACCTCGAACACGGCACTGAGTGTCAGTGCCGATGGCAACCTGTCCGACATCACCCATGCGGTCGTGGCCCACAATACGATCGCGGGCTTTTTCAACAACGGTCGCAGCAACGGCTTTTACGACGAGACGGCGGGAACCCCGCGCCAGCACCGGCTGATGGCGGTGAAGGGCAACATCCATGTCTCGGTCAATACCAAGGGCGATGTCTTCATGCTGGACGGCACCCGGCGCGGCAACTGGCCCTACCTTTACGGGGTCGGCACGGCGGGCGAGTTCCACCAGTTCGACGCGGCCTCGGCCAGTTTCCGGCAGGAGTTTCCGGGGCTGGCGGCGACCCTTGGCACCAGCACCACGGTGGCGCTGGACCCGATGTTCAGCGCGCCCGCCCATACGGTCACCGGCCCTGCGGCCGGGGCGGGCGGTGGCAGTGATGCCATCGCGCCAAGCTCGCCCGCTAAAGGCAGCCTGCCCGACGCCGTCCTGCGCTTTGATCTGGCAGGGCAGGCCCGTCCCGGCACGGGCTGCAGCGCCGGCGCCTACG